>NZ_JBHZOP010000044.1:0-42614 GCF_042787595.1 Stenotrophomonas sp. YIM B13575
CACGCCTCCCGCCGGGCATGGCCCGGCGCTACAGAAACGGCTCCTGACTTTCGTCGCCATCCGTCGGATAATCACCGGTCCGGCCCTGCGTGGCGCGAACCGAAGTCCCCCGAATGCCTATCCATTCTTCCGTCCTCGAACTCATCGGCCAGACCCCGATCGTCAAGGCCCAGCGCTTGGATGCCGGCGTCTGCGAGCTCTACCTGAAGCTCGAAAGCGCCAACCCGGGCGGATCGATCAAGGATCGCATCGGCCTGTCGATGATCGAGGCGGCAGAAAAGCGCGGCGACCTGAAGCCCGGCGCCACCCTGGTCGAAGGCACCGCCGGCAATACCGGCCTGGGCCTGGCACTGGTGGCCCAGCAGAAGGGCTACAAGCTGATCCTGGTGGTGCCGGACAAGATGAGCCGGGAGAAGATCTTCAACCTGAAGGCGATGGGTGCCGAAGTGCGCCTGACCCGCTCGGACGTGGCCAAGGGCCACCCGGAGTACTACCAGGACCTGGCCAAGACCATCGCCGAGCAGACCCCGGGCGCGTACTTCATCAACCAGTTCGGCAACCCGGACAACCCGGCTGCGCATGAATTCGGCACCGGCCCGGAGATCCTCGAGCAGATGGGCGGCGATCTGGATGCCATCGTATTCGGCTGCGGCAGCTCCGGCACCATGACCGGCCTGTCGCGCGCCTTCGCCACGCTGTCGCCGAAGACCGAGCTGGTGCTGGCCGATCCGGTCGGCTCGATCCTGGCCGAATACATCAATGACGGCGTGCTCAACGACAAGTCGGGCAGCTGGCTGGTGGAAGGCATCGGCGAGGACTTCCTGCCCTCGATCTCCGACTTCAGCCGGGTGAAGCAGGCCTATGCCATCACCGACGCGGAGAGCTTCCACACTGCGCGCGAGCTGCTGGCCAAGGAGGGCATCCTCGGCGGTTCCTCCACCGGCACCCTGCTGGCGGCGGCGCTGAAGTACTGCAAGGCGCAGACCACGCCGAAGAAGGTGCTGGTGCTGGTCTGCGATACCGGCAACAAGTACCTGTCGAAGATGTACAACGACTACTGGATGCTGGACAACGGCTTCCTTGAGCGCCCGCAGCACGGCGACCTGCGCGACCTGATCCTGCGCCCGTATGGCCAGCGTGACACCGTGGTGATCGGCCCGAACGACCTGCTGACCACCGCCTACCAGCGCATGAAGCTGTACGACGTGTCGCAGCTGCCGGTGATGGATGGCGACCAACTGGTCGGCATCGTCGACGAAAGCGACGTGCTGCTGCATGTCTATGGCGATGAAGCACGCTTCCGCGACCCGGTGGCCACCGCCATGGTCAGCAAGCTGGACCGCCTGGATGTGAAGTCGCCCATCGAGGCGCTGCTGCCGGTGTTCGACCGTGGCCAGGTGGCCATCGTGATGGATGGCAATGCCTTCCTGGGCCTGATCACCCGCATCGACCTGCTGAATTACCTGCGTCGGCGCGTTCAGTAAAGCGTTTATCGCCGCAGATCGCTGCTGAATCCCGGTTTATCCGCGTCAAAGCTCGTTAAGGCCGCGCTGATAGACTCCCGCTCCTTCGACGGCGCCGGTCATCGGCGCCAATCAGGAAACGACATGTCCCACGCTTCTTCCCCGGACCGCGCGCTGGCGCTGGCCACCCTGGCTATCCATGGCGGCCAGTCGCCCGACCCGAGCACCGGCGCGGTGATGCCGCCGATCTACGCCACCTCGACCTATGCGCAGTCCAGCCCGGGCGAGCACCAGGGCTTCGAGTACTCGCGTACCCACAACCCGACCCGCTTCGCCTACGAGCGCTGCGTGGCCTCGCTGGAAGGGGGCACCCGCGGCTTCGCCTTTGCGTCGGGAATGGCGGCCAGTTCGACGGTGATCGAACTGCTGGATGCCGGCAGCCACGTGGTGGCGATGGACGACATCTATGGCGGCAGCTTCCGCCTGTTCGAGCGCGTGCGTCGCCGCACCGCCGGGCTGGATTTCAGCTTCGTCGACCTGACCGATCTGGCGGCCTTCGAAGCGGCGATCACGCCGAAGACCAAGATGGTGTGGATCGAGACCCCGACCAACCCGATGCTGAAGATCGTCGACATCGCCGCGGTCGCCGCCATCGCCAAGCGCCATGGCCTGATCGTGGTGGTCGACAACACCTTCGCCTCGCCGATGCTGCAGCGTCCGCTGGAGCTGGGCGCGGACCTGGTGCTGCACTCGGCCACCAAGTACCTCAATGGCCACTCGGACATGGTCGGTGGCATGGTCGTGGTCGGCGACAACGCCGAACTGGCCGAGCAGATGGCCTTCCTGCAGAACTCGGTGGGTGGCGTGCAGGGCCCGTTCGACAGCTTCCTGGCACTGCGTGGCCTGAAGACCCTGCCGCTGCGCATGAAAGCGCACTGCGCCAACGCGATGGCACTGGCACAGTGGCTGGAAAAGCACCCGGCGGTGGAGAAGGTGATCTACCCGGGCCTGGCCTCGCACCCGCAGCATGAGCTTGCGGGCAAGCAGATGGCCGGCTACGGCGGCATCGTCTCGATCGTGCTGAAGGGCGGCTTCGACGCGGCCAAGCGCTTCTGCGAGAAGACCGAACTGTTCACCCTGGCCGAGTCGCTGGGCGGCGTGGAAAGCCTGGTGAACCATCCGGCGGTGATGACGCATGCCTCGATCCCGGTGGCGCGCCGCGAGCAGCTGGGGATCAGCGATGCGTTGGTCAGGCTGAGCGTGGGGGTTGAGGATCTGGGGGATCTGCAGGTGGATCTGGAACGGGCGTTGGCGGCAGGGAATCGCTGATCCATGCAGAAGCATGCAAATCTCCTGTTCCTGTTCCGGCAGTTGCTAGGTCGTGAGCTGGCAGCCCGTTATCGCACCACCGTGCTCGGTGTGTTGTGGTTGGTGCTGCAGCCATTGCTGATGCTCAGCGTCTATACGCTGGTATTCAGTGGCGTCTTCAAGGCGCGCTGGGCGGGCGCCGAATCCACTGGTGATTTCGCGCTGATGCTGTTCGCAGGCCTTGTGCCGTTTACCTTGCTGTCGGAGGTGCTGATCACCGCGCCGGGCATCATCGCTGGTCAACCCAACTTCGTTAAGAAGGTGGTGTTCCCGCTCCCAATGCTGTCTATTGTCAAGGTTGCGGCCGCACTGACCACGTCGGCAATCGGCTTGGCCATCCTGTTGATCGTGTTGACCTGGCAGTCCGGTCCGCCTTCGCCTTGGGCACTGGTCTCGCCGCTGATCCTGCTGGAAATGACCCCCATGCTGCTGGCCATCGCCTGGTCGCTGTCGGCATTGGGCGTATACCTGCGCGACATCGGCCAGTTTGTCGGCATCCTCAGCAGCGTGCTGCTGTTCCTCAGTCCGATCTTCTTCCCGGCACATGCGATGCCGGCGGCGGCCAAGGGGCTGGTGTACTTCAACCCTCTGGTGACTCCAATTGAACAGCTGCGGGCGGTAACGCTGCAGAACACGGCACCTGACCTGGCCGTGCTGCTGCCGCATTTCCTGCTGTCGATTGTGGCGGCCATGATTGCCTATGCTCTTTTCCGTCGCCTGTCGCGCGGTTTCTCGGACGTCCTATGACCAACACACAGCCCGCCCCGATGCAGGGCAACGCCGATTCGGCGATCGAAGTGCTGGGTGTGACCAAAGACTATCCGGTCTATGCCAGCCCACGCGATCGTTTGCTGTCATTGCTCAAGCCCTCCGGTGATCGTACCAGCCGCACCTTCCGTGCCCTGGATGGTGTCAATCTGGTTGTACCCCGAGGGGAAACCGTTGGCATCATCGGTCGCAATGGCGCCGGCAAGTCCACGCTGCTGCAGATATTGTGCGGCACCGTGCGACCCACCTCCGGTTCGGTTGCCATCCACGGCCGCTTTGCAGCTCTGCTGGAACTGGGAGCGGGATTCAATCCTGATTTCTCCGGGCGTGACAACGTCTACCTGAGTGCATCGCTGCTCGGCCTGAGTCGCAGGGAAGTGGATGACAAGCTGCAGTCGATCATCGAATTCGCTGATATTGGTGATTTCTTCGACCGTCCGGTAAAGACGTACTCCAGCGGCATGTATGTACGCCTCGCGTTCTCCGTGGCCATCCACACCGAGCCGGACGTACTGATCATCGATGAAGCCCTGTCGGTAGGCGACATCCGCTTCCAGATGAAGTGCCTGGCAAGGATCGAGCAGATCCGCGCGCGCGGCGCCACCATCCTGTTCGTCTCCCATTCGCTGGAGCAGGTAAAGCGCTTCTGCCAGACCGCCTTGTGGCTTGAGGGGGGCAAGGTCAAGCTGCACGGTGAGGCAAGTTTTGTCGCCGACCGCTTCCGCGATTATGAGTTGGGGCGCGAACAGGCCAGCGAGACGGCGACCGAGTCGTGCCGTGCGCCCCGTCCGGACAGCATCCCCGCGCACCTGGAGACCGTTGCGCTGAGTACCGACATGCTTGCGCCGTTCGAGCCGCTGAGCGTGGATATCAGCTACACCGTGGTCGATGACACTGTGCAGGGGCTGTTGCTTGGTGTGGCCATCAAGGGCATGGATGGCCTGCATATATTCGGCCCCAACACCTATCTGGAACGCGTGCAGATCCCAACCTCACGCGGGTCGCACAGGGTCACCTACCACATCCCGTCGATGACCCTGCTTACCGGCACCTACCGTATCGATGTTGGCCTGTTCACCGACAAGGGTCTTGTCTGTCTGGACTATCTGTCCGAAGCCAGCGTGTTCACCGTGGCCGCGCCGTACTTCAGTGAAGGCGTGGTCTATATCCCCCATGAGTGGAAGGTCCATGACGTCGACGCTTCTTGATATCCCGTTCGACCACTACCAGCGTTACGGTGCGGCCGCGTACCTGTTGAACGCACTGGACCTGGCCGCGCCACGCGTTCTGGAGGTCGGTGCCAACCGCCAGCGATTGCTGGGTCAGTTCCTGCCGGATGCTTCGTTCCTGTACACCGATCTGCACGCCGAAGGTGACGAAAAGGATTTCATCGTTGCCGACGCGACGGCCCTGCCATTCCCTGACCAGGGTTTTGACGCGGTGGTCTCGCTGGACGTGCTGGAGCACATTCCGGCACCCCTGCGGGCGCGCGCGGCTGCGGAAATGGCGCGCGTTGCTGGCCGTGCGGTCATTGTCGGTTTCCCGCCGGAGCAGGAGTGGGTCAAGGCAGCCGAGGTGGACGCGAACAACCGCTGGTTCGAGCTGTTCGGCGAGGATTACGTCTGGTTGCAGGAGCACAAGGAATTCGGCCTGGTCGATACTGCCGAGATCGTCGCCACGTTCGAGGCCGCAGGCCTGACCGTGCTGCGTTTCGGTCAGGGCAATGCCGAGCTGTGGGCCAGCTTGATGGGGGCACATTTCATCAAGGTGAAGTTCCCCGAGCTGGAACCGCTGGTGAGCGCAGCTGATCGTCTGTACAACAGCCGCGTGTTCGCCGGCGACCACAGCGACCAGCCCTATCGCGAATACTGCGTGGCGCTGCGCCTTGACAGCGATGTCTACCGGTTGCGGGCGGAGCCGCCCTTCCAGGCTGGGCAGGACGAAGAAGCCACCGCGCTGCTGAAGGGCCTGGCCCGTGGCCTGCGCGACCTTGCCGTGCGTACGCGCAATTCGGAAGCCGAATGGGAAGCGACCGCGCGTGCACTCGATGCCTACATCGTGGACCTGGACTCGGCCAAGCGCGAATGGGGCGATACGGCCCGTTACGCGCTGGAACTGCAGGCGGCCAAGGAAGCTGGCGATGCTCATTGGCTGACTCAGCAGCAGCAATGGGAATACCGCGACCAGCAATGCCGGCAGGAACTGGCACTGGCCAATGAGCGCAACGAGCAGCTGATCACAGAGGCATCCCTCATCGAACAGCGCGCCGAACAGGCCCGTCAGAAGAGCGCTGATGAGTTCGAACACCAGGCAGCTGCCTACGCGCGTTCGCGCAGGAAGTGGAAGGTCGCAATGCTGCTGGTAGGCATCGGTGGCGCCGCTGCAGGGGGCCTGCTGGGCTGGGCGGTCCTTTGAACCACTATGAATTTTGCAGCGTGTACGTGCTGAACAAGAGAGGAAACACTTGATGTCCAAGCTGCGCAACTTGACCAGAGGGATCTACTGGGGCCTGCGCCGAGCGAAGGGCCAAGGCATTCCCCTGCGTTCGATCTTTTCTGCCTTGGTGCGTGCATCGCGCAAGGGGCCACGCCATCTGGTGCATTCCATCCTGGCCTATGCCAACGGTAGCCACCCGGTGGTGGGTACGGTCACCACGATCGATGCCTATGAGCAGTGGCTCAAAGCGCAGCCGACGTTGCCGCTGCCAGCCGACGCCGGTCTGATCAGCATCGTGATGCCGGTCTGCAACACGCCGGAGACGTTCCTGCGTGAAGCAGTGGCCAGTGTTGAGGCACAGACCTATCGCAACTGGGAGCTCTGCATCCACGACGATGCCTCCGACAAGCCGCACGTCTCGCTTGTGCTGGACGAGCTCGCCAAGCGCTTGCCGAACCTGCGCGTCTCGCGCTCGGCCACGCGGCAGGGGATCGCTGCGACCACCAATGCGGCAGTGTCGGTGGCCCAGGGGCGCTGGATAACCTTCCTGGATCACGATGACCTGCTTGAGCCCGATGCGCTTGCGGCCGTGGTCGCCTGCCACGTGGAAACGGCCGCCGACGTGGTCTACACCGACCACGACGTGCTGGGCGAAGACGGGCGCTTGCGCAACCCGTATTTCAAGCCCGACTGGAATCTTGACCTGTTCCTTTCGCAGATGTATCTGGGCCATCTGGTGAGCTTCGAGTCAGGCCTCGTTCGCCGCATGGGAGGCCTGCGCAGTGATTGCGACGGTGCCCAGGACTACGATCTGGTGCTGCGGTGCGTGGCGGCAGGTGCGCGCGTGGCCCATGTGCCACGGGTGCTCTACCACTGGCGCGCGCACGCCGGTTCCACCGCGGCCAACGCCGCCTCCAAGCCCTATGCGCACCACGCCGGCCAGTTGGCGTTGCAGGAGCACGTGCAGGCTGGCCACCCCGGCGCCCGTGTGGATGAGGGCGAGCAGCTGTTCTGCTATGACGTGCGCTACTCCTATGCCGATGAGGGCCCGCTGGCCAGCATCATCATTCCCACACGCGACGGGCTTGACCTGCTGCGGACCTGTGTCGAATCACTGTATGCCAAGACCCAGTACCGCGATTTCGAGATCATCGTCGTCGACAACGGATCGACCCAGCCCGAGACCCTGCAGTGGCTGCAGGCCATGTCGCGGCGGCGCAACTTCCGGGTGATCGATGCCGACGTGCCGTTCAACTGGTCGGCGCTGAACAACCTGGCCGCGCGTGAGGCGCGTGGTGAGGTCCTGGTCTTCCTCAACAACGATACCGAAGTGATCGACGGTGAATGGCTGCAGCGCCTGGCCGAGAACGCGTTGCGACCGGACGTTGGGGTGTGTGGTCCGCTACTGTTGTACGGGGACCGCACCATCCAGCATGCCGGCGTGGTGATCGGCATGGGCGGCTGGGCCGACCACGTGTTCAAGGGCGAGTCCCCGATCCATTTCCAGAATCTGTTCGTGTCACCGGTGCTGCAGCGGCAGGTACTCGCCGTCACGGGCGCGTGCATGGTGGTGGCGCGCGAAACCTTCGAGTTGCTCGGCGGTTTCGATGAGAGCTTCATCGTCTGTGGCAGTGACGTCGAGTTGTGCCTGCGCGCGCATGCGCGTGGCCTTGCGACGGTCTACGTAGCGCGGTCGGTGATGATCCACCACGAATCCAAGACCCGCGATCCGCGTGCGATTCCTGAAAGTGATTTCGTGCGCTCGGCGCAGGCGTATTCGCCCTATCGCGAAGAGGGCGATCCGTTCTTCAGCCCGAACCTGGATTACATGGCTTCGTCCCCGCGCCTGCGAGGGGGCGTGCAATGAGTCGTATCGGCCACCTGTTGCGACGCATCGCCGCACGCCTTGACGCCAGTGCACCGGGGGTAGCTACGCCCAACACGCATGTTGCCGAGATCACGCCGTGCACACCGCGCTCTGACCCGTGGGTTGGCCAGCGGCTGAATCTGGTGCTGCCGTCGATCAACAAGCAGCACTATTTCGGTGGTATCCACACAGCAGTGCTGATCTACCGCGAACTGTGCCGGCACTTTCCGGCATCGCGGATCATCCTGGTGGACAGCTCGCCGGATGAAGAGGCGCTTTCGCGGTTCTCCGACCACGTGTTGGTGCCCGCGGATCAGACCTCATCGGCGCTGCGCCAGATCGTCCCGTTCAGTGATCGCTACCAGAAGACGTTGCCGGTTGCCGGCGAGGACATCTGGGTAGCCACCGCCTGGTGGACTGCGTACGCGGCCCAGCGGCTGTCGCAATGGCAGGGGGAAAATGGTGGCGTTGATCGCCCGATGGTCTATCTGATCCAGGATTTCGAGCCGGGCTTCTATGCCTGGTCGAGTCAGTACGCACTGGCATTGAGCACCTATCGCCGCGATCGGGACATCGGAATCTTCAATACCGGCCTGCTTGCAGACTTCTTTGAACAGCATGGCCTGCGCTATACGCAGCGTTCAGTGTTCGAGCCTGTGCTGCATGACGGCCTGCGCCCGGCACTGAAGGAGGCGCGGCAGGCTCCGGCTCCGCGCAATCGCCGCATTGTTGTCTATGCGCGCCCGGGTACGCCGCGCAACGCGTTCGAGCTGATCTGCGAGGGCCTGCGCCTGTGGGGTTGGAAGGACCCGCGCGCTTCGCAGTGGGAGGTGGCGGCGCCCGGCGAACTGCAGGCGGACCTCGACCTGGGGCCTTTCGCGCTCAAGGCGCTGGGCAAGCTGGGTATCGACGCCTACGCGGAGCTGCTTTCCAGCTCTGCCATCGGCCTGTCACTGATGGTCTCCCCACACCCGAGTTACCCCCCGCTGGAAATGGCAGCGTTCGGTATGGGCGTGGTGACCAATCGCTATGACAACAAGCGCCTGGATGAAACCATGGCGAATGTGGTGTCGCTGGACGCAATGACGCCCGAAGCAATCTGCGACGCACTGGTGGGGCAGGTTGACCTCTGCGAGGCCCGCGGCATGCACCCGGGTATGATCGCTGGCGAGGATGATGCGCTGCTGCAGGTTGGCAGCTTCGACCGCGTGGCGGACGACGCGGCATCTGCGCTGGGGTTGTCGATATAAAAGCAATGGACCTGTAATGCTGAATAATAGTTTTGCCAGGCCGGGGAGCGGCCGGTTGCTGCGGTCAGCCCCTGTGCTTGCCGCGTTGGCGGTGTTGCTGCTGGCCCTGCCCTTTATCCATAGCTTCGATCAGGCAAGATTCCTGGTGCTGCTGGGGATTTCCCTTGCAGGCATGGGCTGGCTGGGCGGGATGAGTGCCCGTCTGTTCAGGCTTGAGGTATTGATTGCATCTCCGGCCCTGTTCACGCGAATCCTGCTGGGTCAGGTGACGTTGGTCGTGCTGTGGTTGGCGCTTTCGCCGTTGACCTTGTTGTGGTCGCGTGGGCTGGGCCTGTCCCATGGCCTCCCGCTGGCCATCATGGGGCTGATGGTGGGGACATTGTGGTGGCGTCGTGCGCAGCTGACTGCTTGGAAGCATAGGATCTCCCGCGTTGATGGAGTGTGGCTGCTCATCGCCCTCCTCGCCGCGATGGTCCTGCTGAAGGCAGGTACGCACTACTCGCTGCGTGCGGGAGCGCTTGGCCTGGATACACACCAGCACATCGCCTTTGCACTGGACCAGTTCACCGCCGGCTATCCGAAGCTGTCGGCCGGGCATACGCTGTGGCTGGAAAAGTATCCGAAGATGCTGCACGTGCTGGCCGCCTTGTGGGCTTGGCCGGGATTCGGCCTGCACATCGGCCCCTTCCTGAAGATCCAGCCGGTGCTGCAGGCCACGCTGGCAATCTTCGCCATCGCTGAAGTCGTCCTGCTCTGGATGCGTCATCGGCAGTTGTCAGTGCCGATGTCCCGCGCTTGGGCTGTGATGGTGGTGGTCGTTCTGGGGTACTGCATCCTGCGCGGCACCAGCTTCCTGTATCCGGTGGATGACCTCAACAGCACCGGTCGCCTGGCCGCCATCTCCACGCTGTTGTTCCCTGTGCTCTGCGTGATGCTGTGCTGGTTGGAACCAGCGAAGAGCGGTCGACCCTGGATGCTGGCTTGGCTCAGTCTGCCGCTGGCCGGGGCGATGGCGGCCAAGTTGAATCCTTCGCTCGCTATTGGTTTTGTCAGTTTCGCGGTGCCGGCATGGATGCTGTTGATGCTTCCGTTGTGGTTCCGGGTCGATGGGTTGCGCGGCAAACTTGCCCTGCCGTTGCTTGGCCTGCTGGCTGGCGGAGTGCCAGGCGTGCTGCTGCTGGTGACTGATCCCTACTACCTGCAGCTGCTGGCCGAGGCCTTGCCAGTGGTGCGCCAGTTCGTCGAACAGACGTTGGGGCTTCGCCTGCTGGTAGCTCCTGCCGAGTTGGGGCGGTCGTCGACCGAGATCATTGATCGCCTGTTCCAGGTGCTGCCTTGGGAGCTGTGGTATGGCCCGCAGCCTTCGATGGGGGGGCAGTACCTGCCTGATTCTCAACAGGTGGTAGCCCACACGCTCCTCCCGCTGACCCGCCCGCTCGCCATGTTCACCTTCCTGGTGGGCTTGGCGATGCTGACCATCGCTCCCGCTGCGATACGTAGTCGTCGGGCCTTCGGACTGCTGGTCATTGCTCAGCTGGCGCTGGCGGTAGCGCTTGCCGTGGCCCTGCGAGTCTCCAACATCGCTACTCTGACTCTTGGGCACGACACGCTGGAAGCGAGCCTGCTCAGCACTTACACCCAGCGCTACATTGGTCTGCTGACCATGTACGCGGTATTCCTGCAATGGATCCTGATGCTGGCGACACTGGTGATGACAGTTGATGCCGGGCTTCAATCACGCATGCCCCGTTTGCTGCAGGGCAGGACAACCGACCTGGTGGGCCGGTGCGCGATGGCGGTGGCGGCACTCGCGGTGGTGGCCAGCTTCATCAGCATCGATATCAAGGGGGTGACACCCGCAGATCAGGGGTGGACCTACCCGATCAATGAGTCCGATGTGCGCGCTTTCCAGGCTGCCGAGCGCGCGCTGCCTGACGACGCCGTTGTGCTTGCGCCAGCCTATGCCATTGTTCTCAATGGCCGTGAGGACTGGGTTCTGCCCTCCATGTACGTGACGCCCTACCTGCCGTTTGCACACCGCGACTATTTGTTCAACGTCAGACTGGGCTCTGGGTATGGGTTCTTCGCCAAGGATCTGCGCTCGATGTTCTGCCGCTCGCAGGTACAGCAGACCCGTGAGATCCTTCGTCGCGCTGGCGTAACGCACCTGCTGGTGCATCGCTGGGAAGGGCAGGGGGATGAGAGGGCGCTGGATGGGCAGTACTGCCTGACCGGCTACCGGCAGTTGGGCGCAACGGGCAAGCCCGTGGCTACCGGTCCAGACGGCCTGGTGTTCTATCGTCTGGATCCTTGAGGAAGTGATGGGCAACAACGAAGAAGAGGAGAGGGATATGCTCGGACAGTCCGACAGCGCGCTGACGCGGGGAGCGCAGGCAATTGCCGTGGTCATACCCAGCTACAAGGTCACCCGGCATATCTTGGGCGTCATTGCTGGCATCGGTCCTGAGGTGGATGCGATCTACTGTGTCGACGATGCCTGTCCGGAGCAGTCCGGCCGCTTCATCGAACAGAACAACACTGATCCACGCGTTCGTGTGCTCTACAACCAGGTCAATCAAGGCGTAGGCGGCGCGACCATGACCGGCTACTGCCAAGCGGCTGCCGACGGCATGGCCGTCATCGTCAAGATCGATGGCGACGGCCAGATGGACCCCGCGCTGCTTCCGTCGTTCGTTGCGCCGATCCTCAATGGCGAAGCGGACTACACGAAGGGGAACCGTTTCTGGGACCTCTCCCAGATCAGCCAGATGCCGCTGCTTCGTCGCTTCGGGAACCTGGGGCTCTCGTTCCTGGCCAAGGCATCCAGCGGCTATTGGCGGTTGTTCGATCCGACCAACGGCTACACGGCCATCCATGCGGCAGTGGCCCAACGCTTGCCGATGGAAGCGATCAGTACACGCTATTTCTTCGAGACGGACCTGCTTTTCAGGCTGAACGCGATGCAGGCAGTGGTCCAGGACGTGCCCATGGATGCGCGCTACGGCGATGAAGTGAGCAATCTGAAGGTCAGTCAGGTGCTCGGTGAGTTCGCGCTCAAGCATGCCAGGAACTTCTGCAAGCGAATTGCCTATCGCTATTACCTGCGTGATCTGACGATCGCTTCGCTTGAACTGGTTGCAGCGTTCGCACTCCTTGCAGGCGGCACACTCTACGGTGGCTGGCATTGGATCGCCGCAGCCGGTACCGGGCTGTCTGCCCCCGTGGGCACGGTCGTGCTGCCTGCTATCGCCATCGTCAGCGGTCTGCAGTTTCTGCTCGCCTTCCTCAGCTACGACATCGCCAATCAACCCGTGACGCCGGTTCATCGGTCGCTGATGGGGCTGCGCCGCTGAGCTCCCCAACGATGGCTCGGTAAACAGAAGGAGCTGAGCCCTGCGCTGGTTGCGGCCAGGGGCGCCTGCTACCATCCGATCCCTCAATTCTCCGGGGACATGCGGGCGGGTACTGTCGTGCAGAATCGCGATGCATGCGTATACGACAAACCCATCGATGTCCACAATGACGCTGCAATTTCTGGAAGTAAAATGGATAACAAGGGCACATCGGCACGCACTTCTACCCTGACAAAATGGGGATGGGGCGCTTCGATCATCGCTGGCGTGCTGCTGGTATTGCTGCTGACCCCGTTTGCTTCGCCAATGCCCAGTGCGGGCTTGGATGGCTCCTGGTCCTTCGCCATGAATGTCGCGACGGCCGAGCACCTGCGCTTCGGCAAGGACATCATCTTTACCTTCGGCCCTTGGGCATCGGTTTATACCAATGTTTACCATCCCGGCACTGATGGTCTGATGATCGGTGGCTCTCTGCTGATTGCAGTTGCGATGTCGGCTGGCCTGTTCGCTGTCGCTCTGCCACAGCGGCGCATTCTGCTGCTGCTTTTTCCATTCGTTGTTGCCCTGATCTGGCTGCCCTATGGCAGCGGATGGCGGGACGCAACCCTGATGCTGCTGCCTCTCCTGCTGCCGTTGGCGGTCAAGCGCGGCGTCGAAACCGGGCGTCAGCACATCGGCATTCTGTGCCTGCTGGCTGCGGCAATTGCGATACTGCCCTTGGTGAAGGGCAGCTTCAGCCTTCTGGCCGCAGGCTCAAGCCTGGTCGCCGTGTTGATGTGCTGGCGGACGTCGCCACGACTGGCGATCGTCATTGCCATGACCGAAATATTGGTCATGGTTGTGGCATGGCTGGTCGCTGGGCAAGCGCTGTGGGATCTGCCGGGCTACTTCATTGCCCAGGCTCCGATCGTTTCCGGCTACACCAATGGCATGTCGGCTTCCGGTGATCCGAAATTGACGAGCCTTTTCCTGTTCCTCGCAACGGCTGTTGTATTGGTGGGCATTTCCGCATTCGGAAATTTACGGCGCCGATGGTACGCGCCGATTCTATTTGGCCTCTATCTGTTTGTAACCTTCAAAGCCGGTTTCGTCAGAGGCGACCAAGCGCATGCGATGATTGCATCGACCGGGTTGCTGTTGCTTGGCCTGCTGCTTTGCATTGCGCCGGGCAGCGAGCAAGGCCGAGGCGTCGCAGCGCTCGCGGTCGGAGTGCTGGGTTCTGCACTCATCGTGTTCTCCTACAATGTTCCGAGCCCCGCGGCGGCCGTGGCCAATCTGGGCGAGGCGGTCAATTCGCCTGCAAGGGGCCTCTGGCAGCGTCTTTCCGACCCCCACGCCATGGATCGGAACTTCCAGAAGCGCATCGCAGAGTTGCGCGCGGAGTCTCCCTTCTCGTCGGAGAGGGGGGAGGTGGACCTGTACTCCTATGACCTCACGCTGGTACTGGTTGCGGAGGGCCTGAAATGGAAGCCGCGACCCATCCTGCAGAGCTACACCGCTTACGTGCCGTCACTGATCAGGACCAATGCCGATCACCTGCGCAACAATCCGCCGGCGCAGATATATTTCAACGCAGACACCATCGATCACAGATACCCTGCGCTTGAAGATGGTGCGAGTTGGCTTGAACTACTGGGCAGCTTCAGGCCGCAGCGGGTCGATTCCGGATACGCGGTGCTGGAACGTCGCGCTGGATCGGCAACACCTCTGCAGCCTCAGCCTGCGAAGGAGATTGAAGTCCGGCTCGGCCAGGAGATTGCAGTTCCAGGATCGCAAGGACCGGTGTGGGCGACGCTGGACATCCAGCCGACCTTGCTCGGGAAACTGCATGGTGCGTTGTATAAATCTCCCCAGCTGGTGCTGTCGGTACGCTATGACACGGGGGAAGTCGCGACGTTCCGCATGATCGCGGGTATGGCATCGACCGGCTTCATGCTTTCACCGACGGTGACCGACGCTACCGGATTCGTCGCGCTGGGCTCGCATTATCGCGATGACCTCTTGGGGGAACGGAAGGTCGTCGCGATGAGCGTACGTGGTGAAAGTGGTACCCGTTTCCTGTGGAAGGGCTCTTATCGCGCCACCTTGGCGCCCTTGGAAATTCCGATGACGGCCGATGCAGACCGTGCCTTGACCGGCACGTGGAAAGAAGGACTGTCTTCCGATGCCTACACTATGGGGGGCAACTGCAATATCGAGGAAGTCAGCGGGCAGAGCGTTACAGTCGAACCAATGGCGCTGCCGGGTCGGCTGTTCAAGGTACGTGGCTGGGCCGCAGTGAACGCGGAGAAGGGCGTGGCCAATCAGGGCGTCTCCTTGCTTGCCGCGATGCCCGACGGCCGCACCCTCATCCTGCCTGCGAGGAATGTGCCGCGTCTGGATGTGTCTGACCATTTCAAGAAGCCCGCGCTCGCGTATGCTGGATATGAGGCTTATGTAGATGTACGCAAGCTGCCCTCGGATGTGCACTTCCGTGTGCTGCAAAGCGATGGCGACCAGTGGTTGATCTGTCACCCGCCACTACTGACCATTCACCGTACCGATACGCTGGCCGCGCCCCCCAGCAATTGATGGCGGGCACCTGAACGCTGCCGCTGAGTGGAGGCACTGCTTAGCGGCGAAACGAAAGCTTCTTGTGGCCGATGTAGCTGGTGATGGCTGGAATCATCACGCCGATCGCATGGGCGATGGTCTCATTGTGGAAATCAATCCTCAGCGCCGGCAGCAGCCAGTGGGCCGTGATCAGGCTGGCCAGAACTGTCTGCGCGACTGCGGCAAGATTGATCAGCAGGAACCACAGGAATTGATGGTGCAGCCGGTTGCTGGACTCGCTGAATACAAATACTTTGTTGAGCGAGAATGCAGTGATCAGGCCGAGGCAGAACGCCAGCAGGATCGCTGGAACATAGGGCATCCAGTGGCTGAGTATGATGCGCGAGCCGACATTGACCAGGGCGGCAACGCCGCTGGCCATCAGGAAGCGCATGAACTGGGTGGAGGGGGGGCGTACTTTCATGCCGGTTCTGCCATTGGGTTATTGCCGCGGACAGTGCCGTGGGGTGGTGGAGCAATTGTCATTTCTTCTCGTCTGGCACAGCCGTTTCCACCTCGATCTTCCAGTCGTAGGGATTGACGGGGATGGTATGCGGGCCCGGTTGGCTGAGCTGCGCCGACTGACCCTTCCAATCGAAATCCTTGAAGGGTGGCCGGCGTAGGTATTGCGCATTGGTCAGGGCGAATAGGCAGATCAACGCGGTGGTGGTTGCGGTGGCATTTACGCGGCTGCGCCGTGTCTGGCCACTCAGCGCAAGCCACACAGCCCACCACCAGACCACCTTCGCCAAGTAGAAATAGCGGTCGCCATTGAGTGGCACAAGGCCTGCTGGATCGGTCATCCTGAGCATTGGCACAAACGTCTCGACGACGGCAAATGCGATGAAACCGAGCACCGTCAGGCGTGCAAGGCCGTCGATGCGGCGCGCCAGCAGCAGCGTACCGATCAGCAGGGCGTAGAGCAGCAGCCAGGCTGTGCCCGTAAGGAAGTCGCTGCCGAAGATATGAGGCGGCACCAGTTTGATGAACGTTGTGTCGAATACCCAGGCCGGCCCCATTCCCGCCAGACGCTGGGCTTCGGGATAGGACAGGATGACCCCGGCCTGTACGATGCCACCGATAGCGGTCGCGGCAATGACCGGCCAGTCGCGGTTGGTCGTAAAACCAGACAGAGCGCCATTGAAGGGATCAATGCGCGTACGTGCCGCCAGCCAGGAAGCGGCCGTGATCGCACAGACGACCGCAAGCAGCAGGGCGGAGAACGGCCCTGTGAGAGCGATGAGCATGACGATGGCCGCGCGCAGCCAAGGAGTGATGCGCGATGTCGTAGCCTCCACCGGCAGCAGGCAGCAGACAGCCATCACAAATTGCAGAAACCACTGGACATTGGTGAGTGTGCCGAAGATTTCACCGTTGGTTGGCACCGCCAGCATCGACAGCGCCACGATCCACGCTGGTACCAGTCCACGCAGGCGTCGGCAGGTGTAGGTGATGGCCATCGTCGAAAGCAGGATGGCTGCAGCGTTGTAGATCAGTGGCGCCTTGGCGACTGGCAGCCAAGCGGCGATCCAGGCAACCAGGCGGGGTATCGCCAGCAGGTAGCCGGCATAGGGCTCGAACACCTGAGGCAGCGCAAGCCCGTACTGGTCGGTGAAGAAAACGGTGGCATCTTCCGCCCAGAACTGCGGGAGACTCAGCGCGTCGTTGCTCTTGTAGGCCATCACGAAGAGAACGACCAGGAATGTTCCCAGCCGCTCTCCCAGCGTGCCTTCTCGGCGTCCCGGCGTGATCAATGATAGTGAGGTCATGGGGAAGGCATCAGCAGAAGGAGGTCGGACCCGGCAGGCAGCGGCCCGCGACTACTCGCCGGCTGTTGCATGGGTAGGCGGTGAACCGGCGGCAGCAGCAGCTGCCAGCGTCGCACCCACTGCGATGCTCTCGTTGATCGAACGATCTTCCGGGTAGTAGTACGCGGTGTCGGCCATGAAGAAGCCCTGCAACGGGGTCTTCATCGGCGGCAGCATGTCCTGGAAACCGGGGGGGCAGATGGTCTGCGCGAACTCATAGCGGTGGCAGTGCGTCGCCTTGATCCATTCCGGCTTGAAGGCCTGGTTGATCATCGGCAGGTAGCTGATGACCTCGTCGATCAACTGCTGGTTGCTCCACTGCCACTTCGGGTGGGTCTTGGGCATGTAGTACGGCGCGTAAACGATGTGCTCGCCGGGGCCCTTGCCTGGGTTGAGGTTGCTGTACTCGATCAGGCCGGGGATGCTGATGCGTTCATCGCTGATGTTCATCCAGAAGTTCTCGCTCACCGGCTGCGAGAGCTTCAGGATCACGCAGGCCACGGGAATGTTCTCGATGGCATCGACCTGGTCCGCGAATGCCTTCGGCAGGCCAGGCACCAGCCTGGGCACGTACTGGATGGGGGCGGTGGACACCACGGCGTTGTACGGCTGATGGCCTTCCTGAGTGCGGATGCCGGTGACCTTGCCCTCGACCGAGGTAACTTCCTCGATCGGCTGCGACAACAGGATGCGACCACCGCGACGGTGCACGTCCGCCGCCATTTTCTGCAGCAGCACGGCCGAGCCGCCTTCCAGATAGCCCATGCTTTCATTGAGCAGATTGCGCCGCGACAGTGCCACGCGCTTGATGCGGGTGCCGATCCACGATGCCGACAGCCGGTCCTGGTATTCGAAGAATTTCAAGGCGAACGCCTTTTCCCACATCACCTTGTAGGCCTTCGGGCCGATCCAGCGGGTGATCCAGTCGCGTGCGTTTTCCTTGTCCAGCGCAGTCCAGTCCTGGATGCCCTTGGTGTGCATTACGTGGAGGGCGTAGCGCACCTTGTCGATGATGCCCAGGTGGGGGAAGCCCAGCAGGGCGAACGGCGTCCCCCACTTCTGCAGCTTGCCCTTGTAGTAATACCCCATCTTCGTGTCCGTCCAGTGCAGGCGATCGGACAGCTGCATGTCATCGAGCAGCTTGAAGAGCGGATAGTCGGTCTTGCAGATGAAGTGGTAGTAGCGCTCGATGCGCAGGCCATCGAAATCAAAATCCGCCGACATGCCGCCAATCCGGTCGTCGCGCTCGTAGACGTCAACCTGGTGGCCTTGCTTGAGCAGCTCCAATGCTGCCATGAGGCCCATGGGGCCGCTGCCGATGATGGCGAAACTGCTCATTCGAATGTTCTTCCGTCTGTTCTGTTGGGTCAGCGCTGCAGCACGATATGGCTGTAACGCGGGTCGGTGTAGCTCTCGCGGATCGCTTCCTCGAACGGTGTCTGCCTTACCCCGAATACGGCTTCAGTATCGATGCCCTTGAAGTCGTCGCCCGCGCTCAGCGCCTTCAACTGGTCGGCGGTGAAGGGAGGCTTGCTGCTGAACAAGCTGTAGACCTTCAGCAGAAATGCGAAGAATCCGATGGGAATGTGCACGATCAGCGTGTGCAGGTTCTTCACCCGCTTGATGGTGCGGATGATGTCCACGTAGTCCACGCGGGTATCGCCGACGATGTCGAAGACTTCGCCGTCGGGCTCGGTCTCGATGCACTTGGCAATGCAGCGGCAGAAGTCGCGTTCGTAGAGTGGCTGACGCATGAATTTTCCGTCGCCGGGAATGGGGAATACAGGCGTGCGGGCCATGAAACGCGAGAGCCAGCCCAGGTGCTTGGGATCGAACCAGCCGAACATCAGCGTCGGTCGCAGCACGCAGTGGCGCTGGCCGCTGTCGACCACCATGGCTTCCTGCACGCGCTTGGTGTTGGTGTAGTCGTCCTTGGCCACCGAGTTCACCACCGACGAACTGATATGGACCATGTAGGGAACCGCCGCAGCTTTGCTGGCGGCCAGCACGTGCGCCGTTGCTGTCTGGTTGTTGCGAACGAACAGGTCGGTGGTCTTGCCGGTGATCTGTGCGTGCAGCTGCACGACCAGGCGCGCATCTTCAAATGCGCGCGCCCAGTCGCCTGGCTCGGCCAGGTCTGCCAGCACCGTCTGCACGTCCGGGTGCAGTTTGCGCAGTATTTCCAGGTTGTGGGCGTGCTTGTCGATGGCAACCAGCTGGGTATAGCCCTGCTGTTTCATCTCCACGATCAGGTTTTGACCTACCAGCCCGGCAGCGCCGGTGAGGACGATCTTGTCGTTTTTCTGTGCCATGGACCAACTCGACTACGAAAGGAAATGGAATCAGCGCGGCTTGTAGGCCACGACCAGCGCCTGCTTGCCCAGGATGTGCCACGCCAGCGGAATCTTCAGGTACAGCGATACCAGCCAGGGTGCCTGTGGCAGGCGGCTCTTGGTGGTGTAGGGCAGGAACCTGGGGATCACCACGCGGGGTTCGAGTCCGGCCATCAGAACACCTTCAACCAGGCTGCGGTCGCTGAGAGCGGTGTGGTGGTCGAAGTAATCCCAATACTCGTCGTACAGGAAACGGATGTTCGGCTGCAGGATGATGGCGCGGCCGCCGGGCTTGAGCATGCGCGCGCTTTCGCGCAACGTCTGCAGTACCAGGTCCTTGCTGGGCAGGTGTTCCAGGAAATTGCTCATGAATACAGCATCGACACTCGCATCGGGGATCGAGGCCACGGCCGTGCACGATTCATTGATGATGCGCACGCCCTCTGCCGCGAACTGGCGAACGTCGGGGTTCAGGTCGACCGCGATCTTGCCGGCCGCCGGAATGTTGTTGATGAACTCGCAGTAGCCGGCACCGATATCGACGACAGTGTCGGACGGATTTACGAACCGATTGAAGTACTGGCCACACAGTACCTGCCAGATCCGGTTCTTGTTGGCGAGTTCTTCCTTGGGAAAGCGGTGCTGGTACAGTACGTCGAGATCGCGATCGATATCCGGCATGCGGGTCGTCCTGGTTCGTGGTTCAGGTCAGAGGGAAATGCGGCGGAACACAAACTCGGGGATATTCTTGATGATCATCATGATCGCCCACCAGAAGCCCGGCAGGTAGGCAACGGGCTTGCGCTTGCCGATGGCCTTCAGGATGCCGGCGGCCACCTTGTCCGGTGTCGCCCACAGTGCGCCTTTCTTGAAGGCGGCGGTCATCGGGGTATCGACGAAACCGGGCTTGATCACCAGTACGTTCACCCCGGCCGGTCGCAGGCGCTGGCCGAGGCCGCTCAGGTAGGCCGTAACGGCCGCCTTGGCGCTGCCATACAGGTAGTTGCTGGCACGACCGCGATCACCTGCCACCGAGGAGATGACCGCCAGCGTGGCGCCCGGCTGCAGGCGCTGTGCCAGGGCGGCGGACAAAGCGATCGTGGAGGTGCCATTGGTCGAAAACTCGCGCAGCGACACCTCCACCGACGCATCGCAGGCGGCCTGGTCGGGCAACGTGCCATGCGCGATGAGTACGGTATCGATACCACCCAGTGCTGCCCAGGCTGTGTCCAACAAGGGGCCGTGGGCATCGACATCATTGACGTCGAGCACGCCGCTCTCCACCCGCTGAGCACCGCGCACGCGCAGGTCTGCGGCGATGGTCTCCAGCCTGCCAGCGCTGCGACCGACCAGATAGAGCGCCGCGGCACGGCCGGCGTATAGACGCGCTACCGACTCGGCAATGGCCGAGGTGGCGCCGACGATCAGGATCTTCTGCATGATTACTCCATTACCCGGCGCCAGAAGCCGGATGAGAATCGAGGGTCGATGAAGCGGGAGAATGCCTCCCAGGCCGGGTAGGCCTGGCGGAACAGGGCACCGGACATCCGCGCATCCTTGGCGGGATACACCGCGCCGCCAGCGTCGCTGACGATGCGATGAAGCCGATCGAGCATTTTCAGCAGGTCCGGCCCGTCATTGGGGAAGTCCAGCGCCAAGGTCGTACCCGGACGCGGGAACGACAGCATGCCCGGTGAGGGACGGTCGCCAAATTCCTTCAACACCGCCAGGAACGAGCCACGTCCGCTGCGGGCGATTTCCGCCAGCAGTGCTGCAGTGGCATCTCGGGCGGTGGCCGGAGGCAGTACGCATTGGTGCTGCAGGAAACCACGCGGACCATACATCCGGTTCCAGTGATTGATGCCATCCAACGGATAGAAATAGCTCTGGTAGTGCGATATGTGGCGGACGTGGCGCGCCGGCTGCCGCCAGTAGTACAGCGTATTGAAAGGACGCAGGGTCAACCGGTTGACCAGCGACACTGGCGGTACCAGTGGCATGCTGCGTCGCGGGGCCGAACTGGGCGTGGCGGCCTGCGCATCGCCTGGTGCATGGTCGCCCCGGAGGAAGTGGCCGCGGCCGAGGTTGGCGCCCTTTGCAAGGCAGTCGATCCACGCCACCGTGTACTCGAATCCTTCAGCCGAGTCGCGCGACAATTCGAAGAATTCGTCGAGATTGTCGAAGCGGATCGACTCGGTTTCGATCCAGGGGCCGGGCACCCGGCGAAGCTGCAGTTCGACCCAGGTGATGAATCCGGTCAGGCCCAACCCGCCAGCGGTGGCCGCGAAAAGGCCGCTGCTGTCGGCCGGCGTGAGTTGCTGGCGCGAACCATCGCTGCGCAGCAGTTCGATGCACCGCACGTGGTGGCAGAACGTACCCGCTTGGTGATGATTCTTGCCATGCACGTCATTACCGATGGCGCCGCCAACCGTGGCGTAGCGCGTACCGGGGGTAACCGGCAGAAACCAGCCACGGGGCAGGGCGATATCCAGGATGTCGGCCAAGGTGACGCCTGCCTCGCAGCGTACGACGCCGGTAGAGGGATCGAAATCGATGAACCGGTCCAGTCCACGGCTGGTCAGCAGCGTGGCACCTGGGTTCAGGCAGCTGTCACCGTAGCTGCGGCCATTGCCATGCGCCAATACCGTACCCCCGTCTGAGGGCAGCGGCAGGGCGCCATTGCGGTCGAGCACCGGGATGATCCGTTGCTCGACGCGCGGGTAGCGCCCCCAGGACTGGCCGGTCGTCGCATTCATATTGCAAGCAGCACGATCAGCACGCACAGCCCGATGACGATCTGGCTGCTGCGGTCCATGGCCGCGAACACGATCGGATCATCATGCATGTCGCCGCGATGGGACACGATCCACATCCGGCTGATCCAGTACAGCAGGATCGGGCACAGCAGCCACAGCAGTTTCGGGCTGCTGTAGAGCTCCAGACTCTCGGGGCTGTTGATGTACAGCGCGAACACCAGTACGCCGATGTAGCCGGCAGCTGCACCCAGTGACTGCACCAGCGGCAGGTCGGCGACGGAGTAGCCGCGACCGATCGCCATTTCCTTGCCGTTGGCCAGTGCCGAAGCCAGCTCGGTGTAGCGCTTGAGCATGGCCAGGCTGAGGAACACGAACATCGAGAACGCCAGCAGCCAGAACGACAGTTCGGAGTTGATCGCCACGGCGCCGCCAATGATGCGCACGGTATAGAGCGCTGCCAGCATCACAACATCGATCATCACGATGCGCTTGAGCTTGAGGGAATAGCTCAGGGTCATCACGTAGTAGCACAGGAGTACGGCGGCAAAGGCCGGGCTGCAGACCAGCGCAAGCATGAAACCGGCAAGGGTGATCAGTGGCGCAAGCAGCAGGCCATGCAGCAGCGGCAGCGTGCCGGCCGCGAACGGCCGCTTGCGCTTGCGCGGGTGCATGCGGTCAGGGGTCAGGTCCAGCAGGTCGTTGAGCAGATAGACGCCTGAAGCGCACAGGCCGAATGCCAGAAAGGCCACGCCGGCATCAATGATCGAGCCGATATCGAAGAAGCGGTGTGCGGTCAACAGCGGCACCAGCACCAGCAGGTTCTTCAACCACTGGTAAACGCGAAGGGCCTTGATCCATGTGAACAGGCCGCCGTTCTGCGATGGCAGGTGGGCCAGAACCTCGGTCTGCTTCGCTGCGGCACGAGCGAGTGCTGCATCGTTGTTGACTACGATCGCGCCACCGGCATGGGCCCATACCTTCAGGTCAACCTGGCCGTTGCCCATGTAGTCAAAGCCGCGTTCGCCAAATCGCTCAGCCAGGGCTCGCCCCTTGTTGCTGCCGGATAGGTTGGTCTGACCGTCACTGGCCATGACCTCCTCGAACAGGTCAAGGTGTTCTGCGATGGGTTGTACGAGCAGGCGGTCTGAGGCGGTGCACAATACGCGTGGGCGCTGGGTGGTGGTGCGCAGGATTTCCAGCACACGTTCGTCATACGGGAGCGTGTCGGCGGGCAGCTTCACGCGGGATGCCAGTTGCCTCTTCACATGCGCCTTGCCACGGAGCAACCAGAACGGCAGCAGAAGCAGGTACAGGGGATTGTGCGCCAGCAGGGCCAACAGGGACTCGTACAGGATGTCGCTGCGCAGCAGCGTGCCATCAAGGTCCACGCAGAGGGCACGAACGTCAGTGGCCAAGGTCGGGGGCTCCAGGAAACAGTCGGGACATGGGAACTTCTTTCAAGAATCGAATGCGCCTTCGGTGGCAGCGCTGGCGCTCCTGGAACATTGCCGGGCCGGGCGGATTTCCAGGCTTGCCATGGCCAGCATGCCCATCACGATTGCCAGCCATAGACTTGCAAGCCGTATGCCGATCGCGGCGGTGACGGCGACGTCCATGTTGGCGCCCACTGTGGTCAACATCAACACGATGGCGGCTTCGGTCGTGCCCACCCCGCCGGGGACGAAGGACGCGGCGCCGGCCAGCATTGCCACCGGATAGATGCCCAGTGCTTGCGGCCAGCTCAGATGCATGCCGAGGACAGAGCAGAGTGCGGCGAAGGCAAGCGCAATGAGCAGCCATGCGGAGCCGCCTAGTACAAGCCCCGGCAGCATAACGCTCCACCGCAGCAGCGGGCTTACACCGCTGACGCCGGCAATGAGGAAGGATGCCAGGCGCCGTCCCCACGCGAATGGAAGGCGATCTCCAATTGCGCCCATTTTTTGTAGCAACCAAGGCCAGCGAGTGGCGAGGTAGAGGACGCTCAAGCTGCCCGCTACCAACATGGCCAAGGCGCCAAATGCGGGGATCAACGCGGATACCCCAACCCCCAGCGCGGTGATGACCAGGAGATCCTGGCCTCGTTCGACGATGAAGGTCGCCAGCACCACCTGTGGCGGGACGTTCAGGTTGCCGAAGTAGCGGATGCGGAGCAGTTCGCCGGCTTTGCCCGGTGAGGCCGTGAAGGCGAACCCGGCCACGTACGCGCGCAGGCCCACACCCCAATGGACTTCATATCCTTGGACGCGGAGGAGGCAGTGCCAGCGTTGATAGCGCATTGCGAAGCTGCCCGACACAAGTACGGCACACAACGCCAGCGAGCCGGGCAGTTCAGCCAACCGTGAGAGCACACCGGTATCACGGTCCACGTACAGCAGCAGTGCCAGGTACACCGAACTGATGGCCAGCAGAAAAGCAAGGCCACGCCACCGGGGAGGCGGCGCGATGGCTGACACGGGCTGCTGGTCAAGGAGCGGACGCAAGTTGGCGAGGCTCCGGTTGGGGGTTCAAAAGGCCTGGCCGGGCATTCTAGCGGTATTCTTCGACAAGATTTGCCCGAACTCCTTCGAGTAGCGCCATGTTCCGCCAATCAGGCGTGGCGGGACATGGCGCCTGTCCTTCCGTCCCCGATGGTGGCCTGCTGGTTGCAGGCGGGTGTCAGCCAGGACGACCAGCGGTCGCATGGTGATCGTCCGCTACGGCGCTTGTTCAGTGCTCCTGTGTGTCGATTATCAGGTCCATCGACTTGTAGCGTTCGATGGTGCGCCTTGCCCGGTCGTAATGCGCCTGCGTCCCTTCCGGGATATCGGACTCCCGATAGGATCCATGTGCGTCGGTCAATACGTATTCGCCGCCGACGTTGGAAATACGGTCCAGTTCGCACTCTTCGAAGAACGTACAGCCCAGGAACAGATTGTGGCCCTTTCTGGCACCCAGAAGGCTCAGGAGCGAAGGAGCAAGGTCCAAGGAGTTCTTGCCAGCGACATCGATTACCTGGTGCTGGACACCTTTCCAGTAAATCAACAAGGGTATGGTGTCAACAAAGTATCCCTTGATGCGACGATCCGCATCGACGGTCACGGGCTCCGGGAACGTTGAGTGGTCCGCAGTGACCACGAGAATCGTGTTCTCGTGCAACCGGCTGGCCATGAATCGTTCGATAAAGCGACCGATGTCGCGATCATATGTATGGAAGCGATTGAGGACGATGTTGTTGCCGTCGCCAAATCTTTCGTCGCCATCCAGGAATGCATGGGTCTGGAAGTTGTAAGCCGCTGCGAAGAATGGCTTGTCCCGCGGCTGTGCTTCCAGTTCGGAAAGCATGCTGTCGAACAATTCAGGGTCACTTAGATACTTTGGCATTGCCGAGTCGGCACTGCCCCGCACATGCGACTCGAAAAGATAGTCGCGCCCCAACGTACGGTCGAAGCCGAGAGTTTCAACCATCTTGTTGATGTACTCCTGCTGGGACAGGAAAAACATGCTGTGATAGCCGTGTGCGCGGAGTATTTCCGGAATGCTGATCCGAGATACCGCTGTGACGTCTCCTGATACGTCGCGTTGGCCGATTCCTGTGCCTTCCTTGTTATACCCATCAATCTCCTGATGACCTGAAGTCAGTTGGCCGCGCAGGCCGCGGAACGTTGCAGCAGTGTGATTGTAGTAATTGGTAAGGACCAGCGAGCCTCCTGCCAGTCGATCAAGATTGGGGGTCAGTCCTGGATGGAGACTGCCATAGGTTTCCATCCAGCGCGCTGACATGCCCTCGGTGAATATCACGATGACATTCGGTCGTGGTCCAAGGGTCTGCGTCATTTCTGGCGGGAAACCCTGCTGATAGATCGTTCGCCGCGAGAACTCGGCGCGCGCTTCGACCAATTGTGCTGCGCTGAGCTGCACCCGGCTACTCATGCCGATATACGCCATGTACGCGCGGACCAACGAGGCTACTGGCACTTCACCACGCGCGACAATGATGCCGCGCGCCATGGGCTGGTCGTGGATCAAACCGGCATACGCAGCAGCAGCTACACCAAGGCATAGCATCGAAGTGCGTGGGTTGAAGCGTGGGGGGGAGGGGCGTTGGAGCAAAGCAAAGGCGATGAAGGCCAGCAGATAGGTGCCTAGCATCGCGTACACGCCGTTGAAGGCGATAAGGCCAGCCACTTCCTGGTTCGCAAAGGCGATGGGTGGAATCAATCCGCCGGAGAGCCAGATGGAATAGAGCTGGGCCACGTAGATGAAGCCGGCTGCTGCAGGCAACAGCAGGACGATGATCCGTAAGACTCGATTGCGAAGACCCAGCGCGAGATGGGTGAGCAGATCGATCAATACCAACTCCAGCAGAAAGCTGATGGACAGGTACAGCAGTTCGCTCGGAGGGTAATAGCGGTTCATCCGCAGCAGCAGGACGCCGGTGAGCAATCCTGCGACGCAGGTTCCCCATGCAGGGAAACGCCGCGTGATATTCAATATATTAATACTCATCAGCCAAATGGAAGAATCTCCATGGAATCCTTCCTCGTTGCCTCTCTGGAATGGGAATGAGCGTCGGAGGCCGAATGACAGCGATGGGCCTCCATGCCTGGTCCAATGATACGGCGTTGTTCACATTTTATGCACATTGGTGAATGAGTCGGGTCGCCTGCTTTGGTGTGCATCTGGATACATGGCGACATATTTTGCGTTGGAGCGGCGCATTGGTTTGCCGATCGTGGCTTTAGCGTTCGGGTGGGGCTGGAATCTGCATGGACGAAACGAAAAAGGGCCGGCACATTCACATGCCGGCCCCATATCTGAAACACAGTGTTCTCGTTTGGTGCATCTCCACATGTCGCCGATGGCAGAATCTGCCTTGCTCCAGGAGAGTGCCGGCGATCTGCTGCTACGTGACCGGCTTCCTGAAAACCAGTCGCGAGAAAATAAGATAGTTCCACGCGGCGATCATTCCCATTACCAGGAACTTCGCGATCAATGGATGGATATCTGCGGGGCCAACCAGCAGGAAGATCGCCAAATTGCCGGCAGCGAGATTTATTGTCGCAACAATGCCGTACTTGAAAAGCTCGCTCCCCATGTGTCCATCGCTTTGGAATACCCAATGGCGATTAAGCAGGAAGCTGACTACAAACCCGCAGCCGAAGCTGAGCGACTGGTTGAGGAAAAGCCAGTTCTCGCCCAATGCCATTTGCAGCGCAATGAACACGGCATATTCGACTGCAGCGGCCGAACCACCGGAGATCAGGAAACGGAGAAGTCGTTGTTTCATGGGGTGTCCAGGCGGGGCCAGGGTATCGAGTGATACCCTGGCTTCAGCCTTTGGGGCTCAGAGCGCCTTTTCCAGCTCCGGCAGGATCGCAAACAGATCCCCCACCAGACCGATATCGGCAATCTCGAAGATCGGCGAATCCGCATCCTTGTTGATCGCCACGATCGTGCCGGCATCCTTGATGCCGGTCAGGTGCTGGATGGCACCACTGATACCCACGGCCACATACAGCTCCGGCGAAATGATCTTGCCGGTCTGGCCAACCTGCAGGTCGCTGGGCACGTAGCCGGCATCCACCGCAGCGCGCGAGGCACCCACGGCGGCGCCGAGCTTGTCGGCCAGCTGGAAGATGACCTTGAAGTTCTCTTCCGAACCCACGCCACGGCCGCCGGAGACCACGCGCTTGGCGCTCTGCAGGTCCGGGCGGTCGCTGGCACCGGCGGCCAGGCCGACGAAACGGGTGTGGGTCGGCAGGGAGGCGTCGACGCTGGCCGCTTCAATGGCGGCACTGCCGCCCTGGGCCGCTTCCGGCCACGACGCGGCACGCACGGTGGCGACCACGATCTGGTCGGTTGGCGCTTCCACGGTGATGATCGCGTTGCCGGCGTAGATCGGACGCCTGAAGGTGTGGCTGCCTTCGACGGCCATCAGGTCGGAGACCTGGTTGACGCCGAGCAGGGCGGCCACGCACGGCATCAGGTCCTTGCCGAAGGTGGTCGACGGGCCGAACACGTGGCTGTAGCCCTTGGCCAGCTGCGCGATCTGCGGGGCCAGCACCTGGGCCAGGGCCTGGGCGTTGGCGGCGTTGGCCACGGTTAGGACCTTGGCGACGCCGGCGATCTTCGCCGCTTCAGCCGCAACGGCGGTCGGGTCGGCGGCCAGCACCAGCACATCGATGCTGGCGCCGGAAATGGCTGCAGCAGCGCTGACGGTCTTGGCAGTAGCGGCGTTGAGCTTGCCGTCGTGGTGCTCGGCGATGACGAGAATCCTGCTCATTACAGCAACCCCTTCTGCTTGAGTGCGGCCACCAGTTCGGCGGCGTCCTTGACCATCACGCCCTTGCTGCGCTTGGAAGGCGCGGTGTACTGGGTGGTCTTGAAGGTATCGGCGGCTTCAACGCCGAGGTCGGCCAGCTGCAGGGTCTCCAGCGGCTTGGCCTTGGCCTTCATGATGTCGGGCAGCTTGATGAAGCGCGGCTCGTTCAGGCGCAGGTCCGTGGTAACCACGGCCGGCAGGTCGACTTCCAGCGTTTCCAGGCCGGCGTCGACTTCACGGGTCACGGTGGCCTTGCCGTCGGCAATGTCGAGCTTGCTGGCGAAGGTCGCCTGCGGACGGCCCCAGAGCGTGGCCAGCATCTGGCCGGTCTGGTTGGCGTCGTCGTCGATGGCCTGCTTGCCGAGGATCACCAGGTCCGGCTGTTCCTTCTCGACCAGCTTGAGCAGGGTACGGGCGGCGGTCAGCGGCTGGATGGCCTGGTCGGTGACGACGTGGATGGCGCGATTGGCGCCCATGGCCAGGCCGTTGCGCAGGTGCGCCTGGGCATCGGCCGGGGCGATGGTGGCGACCACGACTTCGCTGGCGATGCCCTTGTCGCGCAGGCGCAACGCTTCTTCCAGGGCGATTTCATCGAAGGGATTGGGCGACAGCTTGACGCCGTCGGTGACCACGCCGGAACCGTCCGGCTTGACCTGAATGCGGACGTTGTAGTCCACCACGCGCTTGTACGCGACGAGGATTTTCATCTGGTACTCGATCCTTGTAGTGCCGGCCGCTGGCCGGCTCACAGTTGCGGAGAACGCCCGGTCCTGCAACAGCAACCGGTTCGGGGGTGGGACCCCGATTCTAGCTGGCTTGGGGTAACCATGCGAATGCGTATGGTTGACGTGCACCATGCTGCGATGCGGCAATCCAGTGGGCGCCAGTTCACCTGTGTGATCGCCCGCTACAGGAAGTGCGTTGTATCCTTTCACGTTGCATTGTCGGGGCCACGAAGGCCCTGTCCCGCGAATCATAATCAGGAGAACAGGTAGTGCCCACATGGCTTGTCACCGGCGGCGCCGGATTCATTGGCGGTAACTTCGTTCTCGAGGCTGCCGCCCGCGGCGTCAAGGTCATCAATCTCGATGCGCTGACCTACGCCGGCAACCTGAAGACCCTGTCCAGCCTGGACGGCAATCCCAACCACGTGTTCGTGCAGGGTGACATCGGCGACAGCGCGCTGGTTGCCCGCCTGCTGGCCGAGCACCAGCCCGATGCCGTGCTGAACTTCGCCGCCGAAAGCCACGTCGATCGCTCCATCGATGGCCCTGGCGCCTTCATCCAGACCAATGTCGTCGGCACCCTCGGCCTGCTTGAGGCGGTGCGAGACTACTGGAAGGCGCTGCCGGCCGAGCAGGGCGCGGCGTTCCGCTTCCTGCACGTCTCCACCGATGAGGTGTACGGTACGCTGGGCGAGACCGGCAAGTTCAGCGAAACCACCCCGTATGCACCGAACTCGCCGTACTCGGCGTCCAAGGCCGCCTCGGATCACCTGGTGCGTGCGTTCCACCACACCTACGGGCTGCCGGTGCTGACCACCAACTGCTCGAACAACTACGGCCCGTACCACTTCCCGGAGAAGCTGATCCCGCTGGTGATCGCCAAGGCCCTGGCCGGCGAACCGCTGCCGGTGTACGGCGACGGCAAGCAGGTGCGCGACTGGCTGTTCGTGTCCGACCACTGCGAAGCGATCCGCACCGTGCTGGCCAAGGGCCAGGTGGGTGAGACCTACAATGTCGGCGGCAATTCGGAAAAGCAGAACATCGAAGTGGTGCAGGCGATCTGCGAGCTGCTGGACCAGCGCCGCCCGCGCGCGGACGGCCAGCCGCGCAGCAGCCAGATCACCTACGTCGCCGATCGCCCGGGCCATGACCGCCGCTATGCGATCGACGCTTCCAAGCTGAAGAACGACCTGGGCTGGGAACCGGCCTACACCTTCGAGCAGGGCATCACCTTTACCGTCGACTGGTACCTGGACAACCAGGAATGGGTGAACGGCGTGCTCGACGGCAGCTATCGCCTGCAGCGCATCGGCACCGCGGCCTGAACCAAGGACACGACATGACCCAACGCAAGGGCATCATCCTCGCCGGCGGCTCCGGCACCCGGCTGTATCCGATCACCAAAGGCGTCAGCAAGCAGCTGCTGCCGGTGTACGACAAGCCGATGATCTACTACCCGCTCAGCGTGCTGATGCTGGCGGGCATCCGTGAAGTATTGATCATCAACACCCCGCACGAGCAGGCGCTGTTCCAGCAGTTGCTGGGTGACGGCTCGCAGTGGGGCATGGACATCCAGTACGCCGTGCAGCCGAGCCCTGACGGCCTGGCCCAGGCCTATCTGATTGGCAAGGACTTCGTAGGTGGCAAGCCGAGCTGCCTGGTGCTGGGGGACAACATCTTCCACGGCCATGGCCTGCGCGAAGTGCTGCGCAACGCCGACCAGCGTGATCATGGCGCCACCGTATTCGGCTACTGGGTAAACGACCCGGAGCGCTACGGTGTGGCCGAGTTCGACAAGAGCGGGAAGGTCATCGATCTGGTCGAGAAGCCCGAGAATCCGCGTTCCAACTACGCGGTGACCGGTCTGTACTTCTACGATGGCAACGCCAGTCACCACGCAGCGGAGTTGAAGCCGTCGCCGCGTGGCGAGCTGGAAATCACTGATCTGAACCAGCGTTACCTGCGCGAGGGCAACCTGCACCTGGAGCCGCTGGGCCGTGGTTATGCCTGGCTCGATACCGGTACCCACCAGTCGTTGCTGGAAGCGTCCAACTTCATCGAGACCATCCAGACCCGCCAGGGCCTGCAGGTGTGCTGCCCCGAGGAAATCGCGTTCGGCCAGGGCTGGATCAGCGCCGAGCAGCTGGAAGCACTGGCTGCACCGCTGATCAAGAATGGCTACGGCCAGTACCTGCACAAGCTCGCTCTGCGTGGAGTCGTTCCGTGAAAGTGATTGAAACCAAGTTGCCCGGTTGCGTGGTGATCGAACCGGCTGTGTTCGGCGATGCCCGTGGCTATTTCTTCGAGACCTGGAATGCCGAGCGCTTCGCTGCGCTGGGCCTGCCCGACCGCTTCGTGCAGAGCAATGTCTCCACCTCGGCACAGGGCGTTCTGCGCGGCCTGCATTACCAGTGGCCGCGCCCGCAGGGCAAGCTGGTCAGCGTGCTGGAAGGCGAGGTGTATGACGTGGCCGTCGACATCCGCCGCGGCTCACCGACTTTCGGCCAGTGGGAAGCGGTGGTGCTCAGCGCGGAGAACAAGAAGCAGTTCTGGATTCCGGAAGGCTTTGCACACGGGTTTGCCGTGTTGTCCGAGCGTGCGGTGTTCAGCTACCTGTGCACCGAGGTGTACCTGAAGGACTTCGACGCTGGCGTGCGCTGGAATGACGCCGATATCGCCGTGGACTGGCCGATCAGCGCGCCGACGTTGTCGGCCAAGGACGAGAACGCGCCGTTCCTCAAGGACATTGCTGAAGACCGCCTGCCGGTCTACGTCGCATGACGGTGCTGGTATTCGGTGGCAACGGCCAGGTCGGCCAGGAACTGCTGCGCGCGCTGGCGCCGCTGGGCAAGGTGGTTGCGACCACCCGCAGCGGCCAGTTGCCTGATGGCAACGCCTGCGAAATGGCCGACTTCGGCCAGCCCGACAGTTTGCCTGCATTGCTGGACCGGCTGCAGCCGTCGTTGGTAGTCAACGCGGCCGCCTACACGGCCGTGGATCGTGCCGAGCAGGAGGTAGAGGCCGCATTCGCCGCCAACGCCGAAGCGCCGGGCGTGATCGCCCGCTGGTGTGCAGCGCATGACGTACCGTTCGTGCATTACTCCACCGACTACGTGTTCGATGGCCAGGGCACGGCCCCGTACCGCGAAGACGAACCGACCGCGCCGCTCGGCGTGTACGGCACCAGCAAGCGTGATGGCGAGGATGCGGTGCGTGCGGCCGGTGGTCGCCACCTGATCTTCCGTACTGCGTGGGTGTATGCCTCGCACGGCGCGAACTTCCTGCGCACGATGCTGCGCGTCGGTGCCGAGCGCGATCAGCTGCGTGTGGTGGCCGACCAGATCGGCACGCCGACGCCGGCGGCGCTGATCGCTGATGTCACCGCACAGGCGCTGCAGCACCCGGGTGGCCTGTCGGGAACATGGCATCTGACCGCATCGGGCCAGACCAGTTGGCATGGTTTTGCCGAGGCGATTTTCGCTGAAGCGCTGGCGACGGGCGTGCTGGACAAGGTGCCGTCGGTTGAAGCCATCCCCAGTTCCGAATACCCGACCCCGGCCAAGCGTCCCGCATGGTCGGTGCTCGACAACCGCAAGCTGCAGCAGGATTTCGGCATCGAACTGCCGACGTGGCAGCACGGGTTGAAGCGGGTCATGGCTGAGATTGCCTGACCCGGTAGGCGGCGTGCCGACCAACGGTCGGCACCCACCGCAGGGCGACGACTCAACTGCGTCCGTACGTATCCTCGAAGCGCACGATATCGTCTTCGCCCAGATAACTGCCTGACTGCACTTCGATCAGTTCCAGCGGCAGCTTGCCCGGGTTGCGCAGGCGATGGGTCACCCCCAGCGGGATGTAGGTGCTCTGGTTCTCGCTCAGCAGGATTACTTCATCGCCGCGGGTAACTTCGGCGGTGCCGCTGACCACGATCCAGTGCTCGGCACGGTGGTGGTGCATCTGCAGGCTCAGCGTACCGCCGGGCTTGACCGTGATCCGCTTGACCTGGAAACGCTCGCCGTTGTCGATTGAATCGTAGGCTCCCCACGGCCGGTACACCTTGCGATGCCAGGTGGCTTCGCTGCGACCATCAGCCTTCAGCTTCGCCACCACCGTCTTGACCTCCTGCATGCGATCGGCCTTGCCGACCAGCACTGCATCGTCGGTCTCGACCACGATCACATCATCCAGCCCGACCATTGCCACCAGGCGTTGGCCGTAGGCATAGGTGTTGCGGCAGTCGATGGCGATCACATCACCCTGGTGCGCATTGCCATCGCCGTCCTGCTGCGATACATCGCGCAGTGCGGTCCAGGAGCCGACATCGTTCCAACCGGCATCCAACGGCACTACCACCGCATCGGCGGTCTTTTCCATCACGGCGTAATCGATCGAATCGGACGGCACCGCAGTGAACGCGTCCTTGTCCAACCGGGTGAAGTCGGCATCGCGGCGCGCGCCCTCCCATGCCGTGCGGCAGGCCGACAACATGGCCGGCTGCAGGCGTTCCAGCTCCTGCAGGTAGCGCGAGGCCTTGAACAGGAACATGCCGCTGTTCCAGTAGTACTGGCCACTGGCCACGTAGCCGGTGGCGGTGTCCAGATCGGGCTTTTCGACGAAGCGTTCGACTGCGCGCACGCCCTGGCCATCGGCGGCCTTGATGTAGCCGTAGCCGGTTTCCGGGCCGGTCGGCACGATACCGAAGGTGACCAGCTTGCCGGCTTCAGCGGCGCTGGAAGCCGCCTGCACCGCCGCACGGAAGGCGGCCTCATCGGTGATCACGTGATCGGAGGGCAGCACCAGCAACAGCGCATCGGCGCCATCACGGGTGGCTTCCAGCGCGGCCACGGCAATCGCCGGGGCGGTGTTGCGGCCAACCGGCTCGAGGATGATCGCGGCCGGCTCGGCGCCGACCTGCTGCAGTTGTTCGGCCGCAACGAAGCGGTGTTCTTCGTTGGCAATGACCAGCGGGCCGCGGCTGGCGATGGGGGCCACGCGCTGCCACGTTGCCTGCAGCATCGTCAGCTCACCGGCCAGAGGCAGGAACTGCTTGGGATACGCCTCGCGCGACAGGGGCCATAGGCGGGTGCCGGAGCCCCCGGAGAGGATGACAGGCTGGACGGTGTTCATCGCGACATCTCCGCTCAGGCCTTCAACAGCGCGGCGATTTCATCGGTGCGCGCCTGCATCAGCGCCGCATCCCCGCGCGATTCCACGTTCAGGCGCAGCAGCGGTTCGGTGTTGGAACTGCGCAGGTTGAAACGCCAGTCGCCGAAGTCGGCACTGATGCCATCGGTATGATCCAGCGCCGGCGACTGCGCGGCGAAGTGTTCCATCACGCGGGCCACGGACGCCTTCGCATCGCTGACCTTGAAGTTGATCTCGCCACTGCACGGGTACGCCGCCATGCGGTCCTCCACCCAGTCGGCCAGCGAACGGCCGCTTTCGGAAATCAGCTGGGCGATCAGCAGCCAGGGGATCATGCCCGAGTCGGCATAGGCGAATTCGCGGAAGTAGTGGTGGGCGCTCATTTCGCCGCCGTACACCGCATCCTCTGCGCGCATCTTTTCCTTGATGAAAGCATGGCCGCTCTTGCACAGCACCGGCACGCCGCCGGCCTGTTCGACCATCTCCACGGTGTTCCAGACCAGGCGTGGGTCATGCACGATCTTGCCGCCCGGGTTGCGGTCCAGCGCCGCCTTGGCCAGCAGGCCGACGAGATAGTAGCCCTCGATGAAGCGCCCGCTGTGGTCAAAGAAGAAGCAGCGGTCGAAGTCGCCGTCCCAGGCAATGCCGAAGTCGGCGCCGTGCTCGCGAACCGCCTCGGCAGTCGCGGCGCGGTTCTCCTGCAGCAGTGGATTGGGAATGCCGTTGGGGAAGTTGCCATCGGGTTCGTGGCAGATGCGGATGAACTCGAACGGCAGATGCGGCGCCAGCAGGTCGACGATGGCGCCGGCGCCGCCGTTGCCGGCGTTCACCACCAGCTTCAGCGGCTTCAGCTTACTGACATCGACATAGGACAGCAGGTGCTGGATGTAGGCGCTTTTGTCGTGCTGGGCGGTCTGCCCGGCCTTGGCCGGTGCGGCGGGCGCGGTATCGGCGGCAACCGCATCGGAGATCGCGAACAGGCCGGTGTCCGAGCTGATCGGGCGCGCGTTCTCCTTGACCAGCTTCATGCCGTTGTAGTCCATCGGGTTGTGGCTGGCGGTTACCATCACGCCGCCGGCTGCACCGCGATGGTCGGTCTGGAAGTAGACCTCCTCGGTGCCGCACAGGCCGATGTCGATCACTTCCCGGCCCGCGCCGCGCAGGCCCACCGCCAGCGCGTCCTGCAGTGCCGGACTGGTCAGGCGCACGTCGTGCCCCACCACCACCGGCCCGGGCGACAACTGATCGGCCAAGGCCACACCGATCCGGCGGGCGAGGTCTTCGTTCAGTTCTTCCGGCACGCGGCCGCGGATGTCATAAGCCTTGAAGGCGGGCAGGGGCATCGCTGGAATCCTTTGTCAGATCAGTTGGCTAGTGTAATCCCAGCCTTGTATGGGAATCGTTTCCATAGCCCCAACGCTGCCTGACCGCCGAAGCTGTCACGTGTGGGCGGACCGGCGTTTGCGCGCGGGGCGCTTGGCCGGCGCGCCGGGCAGCGGAGACAGCAACGCCTCCAGATCGGCGGCATCGAAGCGCGGCCCCGTGCCCCCGTTACCTTCCAGGATCGCGTCGGCCAGGTCGGCCTTGCGCTGCTGCAGCTCGGCGATCCGTTCCTCGACGCTGCCCGCGGCGATCAGCTTGTAGACGAACACAGGCTGATCCTGGCCGATGCGATGGGCACGGTCGGTGGCCTGGTTCTCGGCAGCCGGGTTCCACCATGGATCGAAGTGGATGACGGTGTCGGCGGCGGTCAGGTTCAAGCCCACGCCGCCGGCCTTCAGGCTGATCAGGAACACGGGAACCTCGCCTTCCATGAAGCGCTGCACCGGCGTGACCCGGTTCTGGGTGTCGCCGGTCAGGGTCACGTAGGCCAGACCGAGTGCATCCAATGCCTGCGCGATCAGGGCCAGCATGCCGGTGAACTGGGAGAACAGCAGGATGCGGCGTCCTTCTTCGACCATGGACGGCAGCATCTCGCGCAGCAGGTCCAGCTTGGCTGAGCCTGCAGTGCGCGCGGGTGCAGGGCCCGGCAGAAGGCGCGGATCGCAGCAGACCTGGCGCAGTTTCAGCAACGCGTCCAGCACCACGATGTGATTGCGCGCCAGCCCGCTGCCGTTGATCGCTTCGCGGACCTGCTTTTCCATTGCCGCGCGCACGGTTTCGTACAGTTCGCGCTGGCCGCCTTCCATCGCCACAGTGCGGGTGATGACCGTCTTCGGCGGAAGTTCGGAGGCGACCTGGTCCTTGCGTCGGCGCAGGATGAAAGGGCGCAGGCGCTGGGCCAGGAGCTGTGCGCGCCGGCGGTCGCTGCCGCGCTCGATGGGGTGGCGCCAGTGCTGGTTGAACTGCTTTTCGCTGCCGAGCAGCCCGGGCAGCAGGAAGTCGAACTGCGTCCACAGCTCGCCCAGATGGTTTTCCAGCGGGGTGCCGGTCAGGCACAGTCGATGACGGGCCAGCAGCGTGCGCAGCGTGGCCGCTGCACGCGACCTGGGGTTCTTGACCTGCTGTGCCTCGTCCAGGATCAGCAGATGGTAGGAATGCGCCTGCAGCGCGTGTTCGTCGCGCCAGAGCAGGGGATAGGTGGTCAGTATCAGATCATGTGCGGCAATGGCATCGAACTGCGTGTCACGCCCAGGCCCGTGCAGGGTCAGGACGCGCAGATCCGGAGTGAAGCGCGCAGCTTCACTCTGCCAGTTGTGCAGCAATGAGGTTGGCACGACCACCAGCGCCGGCTTGTCCAGGCGGCCGCTCTGCTTTTCAACCAGGAGATGGGCCAGGGTCTGCAGTGTCTTGCCCAGGCCCATGTCATCGGCCAGCACGCCGCCCAGGCCCTGCTGGCGCAGGTACTGCAGCCAGGACAGGCCTTCAAGCTGGTAGCTGCGCAGCGTCGCGCGCAAGCCCTGGGGCGCTGGGACTGCGGTCATCGCCGGTGCGTCCAGCAGGCGCTGCACGCGTGCACGGGTATCGTTGCTGCTGTGCAGTCGCAGCTGCGCGGCGTCCTGCAGTGCCAACAGGCGTCCGCGGTCGTGCGCCTGCAGGCGCAGCGGTTGCCCGCGGTCGCCGAAAAGATCCGCCAGCAGCGCGATCACCGGTTTCAGCCGGGCTGCCCGCAGGGCAAGACGTTCATTGCCCGCTGTCGTCAGCAGTACGTTCTCGTCATCGCCGATCGCGTCCAGCTGGCCGCGCAGCCAGCGCGGATCGGACTGCAGTACGCCCTGCAACAGCGGAGCCAGCGCAATGCTGCGGCCATCGATGTCGATGGTCAGGGCCAGGTCGAACGCGGAGTTGTCGGTGGGCACCGACCGTACATCCAGGTCGATCTCCTCCACCCGGGTGATGCGATGACGGAAGGCATCGTCGGTCTCGATCTTCCAGCCCAGCGCTTCCAGCCGCAGCACATCCTCCAGCAGGAAGCGGGTCCAGTCGAAACTGCGCAGCTCGAACAACGGACCGCCGCCCTCCAGCACGATGCGCGGTTGCCGCTCGCGGTGCAGGTGGACGCTGTTCAGTTCAGCTTCGCGCCGTGCCTCCCCGGCCAGGTCGCGCGGCAGCAGGTAGAGCTGGCCTTCGGCGCCATGCACGAACAGCGACGGGTCATCGAGAAAACGTACGTGCTCGTCGTACTCGAAGGCCACGGTGGCGACGTCGAGCCACTGCGAAGGATCGCGCTCGGTGAGCCAGGCAGGACGGTATTCCATGCTGTGCAGATGCAGGATCGGCGTCATCGCCTGGGTCTGCAGGGCGGGCAGTATCGGATCGGCGGCCGCACGCAGCGAACCCGGTTCACCCTCCAGTGAGTTCTGCAGCGCGGCCAGCAGCACGGCGGCGACATGCTCGCAGTGCCCGCCCGCTGGACAGGTGCAGCGACTCTGCAGGGGGCTGTGCGGTGTGCGGGCGCTGGCGTCCAGGTCGATCGACACCTCCCAGCCCTCGAGCTGGGCGGTCAGCAGCGGTGACTGGTAGCGCAGTTCACGCACTGCCGAAACGAGGTGGTTGCCCTTTCCCAGTGTCCCGGCATCCAGCCAGCGGGACAGTTCCCCTCCGGTGAATACTACGGCCATGCGTCGTCCTGTCCTCTCCATCTGCAGCACGCGTTGCCAAGGGCACCGCAAGCGGGGAAGCGGACATTCTACGGACTGAGGGCCCGGCATGCTGGTTCATGCTGCGGCGCATCCCAGCCGGCAACGGGTGTGCCGCTAGAATGGCGGCATTCTCACCGGGTAGGGCAGTAGAGATGCAGCAATCGACTTCCAGCGGCACGCGCAGCAAGCGTTTCGCCTCTGCGGCGGATGCCCTGCAGGGCGTGGTCGCTGATGGCCAGGTTCTGGCCGTGGGTGGCTTCGGCCTGTGCGGTATTCCCGAGGCACTGATCGCCGCGCTGCGCGACAGTGGCGCCAAGGGCCTGACCGTGATCTCCAACAACGCGGGCGTGGATGGCTTCGGCCTGGGCCAGCTGCTGGAAACCCGGCAGATCAAGAAGATGATTTCGTCCTACGTGGGCGAGAACAAGGAGTTCGAACGGCAGTTCCTGGCCGGCGAACTGGAGCTGGAATTCAATCCGCAGGGCACACTGGCCGAGCGCCTGCGTGCCGGCGGTGCGGGTATTCCGGCGTTCTTCACCGCCACCGGTTACGGCACGGTGGTGGCCGAAGGCAAGGAAACCCGTGAGTTCGACGGCAAGCACTACGTGATGGAAACCGCGCTGCGCGCCGACGTCGCCTTGGTCAAGGCGTGGAAGGCCGACGAGGCCGGCAACCTGGTGTTCCGCAAGACCGCGCGCAACTTCAACCCGGCCTGCGCGATGGCCGGCAAGGTCTGCATCGTGGAAGTGGAGGAGGTGGTGCCGGTCGGCAGCATCGATCCGGACCAGGTGCACCTGCCGGGCATCTACGTGCACCGCATCGTGCATAACCCCACCCCTGAAAAACGTATCGAACAGCGCACCATCCGTGCGGAGGGCAACTGACATGGCATGGACCCGCGACGAGATGGCGGCGCGCGCTGCGCGTGAACTGACCGATGGCGCCTACGTGAACCTGGGCATCGGCCTGCCGACCCTGGTGGCCAACCACATCCCCGAGGGCGTGGACGTATGGCTGCAGTCGGAAAACGGCCTGCTGGGCATCGGCCCGTTCCCGACCGAGGCCGAGGTGGACGCCGACCTGATCAATGCTGGCAAGCAGACGGTGACCGCGCGCGCCGGTGCCAGCTACTTCGGCAGCCATGACAGCTTCGCGATGATCCGCGGTGGCCACGTGAACCTCGCAATCCTGGGTGCGATGCAGGTGACCGACAAGGGTGACCTGGCCAATTGGATGGTGCCCGGCAAGATGGTCAAGGGCATGGGCGGTGCGATGGACCTGGTGGCCGGCGTGCAGCGCGTGGTGGTGCTGATGGAGCACACCGCCAAGAACGGCGAGCACAAGATCCTGGCCGAATGCACGCTGCCGCTGACCGGTGTGGGCGTGGTCGACCGCATCATCACCGACCTGGCGGTATTCGATGTGACCGATGACGGTCTGGTGCTGGTGGAAGCCGCGTCGGGCGTTGGCGATGATGAGTTGAAGGAAAAGACGGGCGTGGCGTTCAAGCGCACCTGATTGATCCGTGACAGGAGGTGTGCGGTGCCTCCTGTCGGTCAGCTGCGTCGGGCGTAGGCGTATCCGCTGCCGTGGGCGTCGGGCTCACCCACGCACGCGGCCGCCGTCGCTACACGTAGTCCGGCGTGTTCACAGCATGTACCGAGCACGCGTTCGATGGCATGGGCGAGTGTCCCGTCTATCTGGCCGTGCTCAGTCTCGAAGTTGCTTCGATACAGGTGTGCGTCCAGTAGCGGGCGCAGGGCCTGCAACCGCCACCAACCCATGCTGCCGGCACCGAACTGGCCGCCGTCTGCTGCAGCGTGCAGGCCGATCCGCGCCTGGAGCCGTTGCAGCGCGGGACCATTGCCGCCAACGTATGCGGCCACCGGCAGCAGGTGACCCTCGGCGACCACCATGCCCAGGCTGGGATCGGCCTGGAACGCGGCGTGGATGCGTGCGGCCCGCCCGCCCTGTACCAGGCGCTGCAGCAGTTCCTGCCGCCACTGATCGCCATCGGAACGATGGCTGGAACGTTTCGTATGCAGCTTCAGGATCACTTCGTGCTGGTCCTGTAGCAGTTCAGCCACTTCAAGGAACGGCAGGATGTCGCGGCCGCGGTTGTCCACTGCCATGACCTCACCCTGCAGGCCATGTGCGGCAAGCGCCTGATGCACTGCGTCCACGTGCTGCGCCGGAGTGGTCACCACGATCCGCCAGGGCAGTGCTGCGTCGTGCAATGCAGACAGGACTTCCGGGAGCGTCTCCAGGTACCAGGCATGGAGATGCACCGCCGGCTGCTGGATCGGTGCAGGAGCCGGTGACAGCGCATCACGGGTGGCCTGCAGCCATGCATGACCCAGCCTTGCATCCGGTTCCAGCACGGCGCCCTCGGCCCATTCGTTCCAGGCGTTGATGAAGACCAGGCGTTGTTCTGCCGGTACTGCCGACAGCCGCTGATGCACTGTGGTGCGCAGCCAGTCGCGATAGCCGCGCGGCGAGGCATGCAGGTACACCCGGCCGCGCCCCGAACGGCGAGCCTCGTTGTCCCAGCCCGGATTCACGCCGGGGTAGAGCGGATAGTCCGGCAGCGGACGTGTGCTGAGCTCGGCGGCGAGTTCACGCCAGTCGCGCACGTCGCCATTGAAATCGGGATTGAGCAGCCACTGCCGCGCCGACAGCGAGGAAGGGTTGCTCATGTTTGGAGGGAATTCGACCGCAGCGTCGAATCCGATGTCACGTGGGTCGGGGCGCTCGAAGCCTTGAACGTAGGCCAGATGGATCTCGCCCACGCCATTGTCGCGGCACCAGCGACGCCAGCGTTCGGCAGTCGCCCGGGCATCGGGCAGCAGATGTGGCCGGTAGACCAGCAGCATCGGCAGGCCATCGACCTTCAACGCGCGGCGGTCACGCAGATAGGGCGCGATGTGGGCGATGAAGGCCAGATCGTCTTCGGCGCTGTGCTGCTGGCTGATCAGGATGTCGTCGTCGCGCCCGTCCCAGCGCCGTGCCCAGTTCTCGTTGGCCCAGCACAGGCAGAACGGCAGGTTGATGCCGTCGTCGTCCAGCCACTGGCGCAGCGGGTCCTCCATCAACGTACGGCCGCTGAACCAGTAGTAGTAGAAACAGAACGCGCCGATGCCATACTCCGCAGCCAAACGCGCCTGGTCACGCATCACCTGCGGATTGCGCAGGTCGTAGAAGCCCAGGTCGGCAGGCAGTCGCGGTTGCACATGGCCTTCGAACTGCGGCAGGGCGCGGCTGACGTTGCGCCATTCGGTGAAGCCCTTGCCCCACCAGGCGTCGTTCTCCGGGAAGGTGTGGAATTGCGGCAGGTAGAACGCCACCAGCGTTGCTGGCAGTGGCGAGGGCAATACGCTTTCGCGCCAAGGGACGTGGCCGATCGCGGGCTCGTCGGCGCGCCAGCGCAGTTGCGCGCTGGCCCGGGGGCCACCGGTGTCCTGCTGTCCCTTCGGCGGTGGGGGCACCCAGTCGCCATGCCGGGCCAACAGGCGGGTACGCAGGCGATCGCGCTGTGCCTGCGACATCGGCAACGCACGGAACACCGCGCGCAGCAGTGGAAACAGGGCTTGGCGCAGGCGGCTGCCGCTCATGGCTGGGCGCCCCAGCAGTGGGTGTGGACGGCAGGCGGCGGTAGCATGGCAACGGTCATGCCGCCATTTTCGGTGCTGGCGGCCACGACGGCAAACGTGGCCGTGCTAGCGTGTGGCGATGCTGTTTCCCCACGACCTGCCCGACGCGGATGTGCGCCACCTGCCGGGTTGGCTGTCCGCCGCTGCGGCCGATGCCCTGCTGCCAGCCCTGCAGGCGCAACTGCCTTGGGAAATCCACCGCATCCGCATGTTCGGCAATTGGGTGGATTCGCCTCGCTTGAGCTGCTGGATCGGTGATCCGCAGGCACGCTACCGCTATTCAGGCGCCGAGTTCGTGCCCCATCCGTGGCCACTACAGCTGTCCGCGCTGCGCGACCGGCTGCAGGCCGAGGGCGTCGGCATATTCAACAGCGTTCTGCTCAACCGCTATCGCGGCGGCACCGACTACATGGGCTGGCACAGCGACGACGAGCCCGAGCTGGGGCCTGCGCCGCTGATCGCCTCCTTGAGTCTGGGAGCAGCACGACGGTTCCTGCTGCGCCGACGGGACGATCCGGCACGCAAGGCCGAGTACCTGCTCGGTCACGGCGACCTGCTGCTGATGGGCGGGCAGACCCAACGCTACTACCAGCACGCGCTGCCGAAGATGGCGCGGGTGCAGGGGGAGCGCATCAACCTGACGTTCCGCTGGATCACGCCGCGCTGAGGGCTGCCGCCGGGCATGGCCCGGCGCTACCGGAACCGCGCGGGGTAGCG
>NZ_JBHZOP010000045.1:0-16301 GCF_042787595.1 Stenotrophomonas sp. YIM B13575
ATCGCTCGGCTCGTCTGTCGGCTGCTACCCGCAGATATCATGTTGACGGTCCCTCCACCCTGGCTCCTACATACCTCGTAGGAGCCGGGAGGAACATACAAGCCATGCTCGGCTTCTCTTCGTTGCGGTATCCGTGCGCTATCAGCCGAGCATGGCTCGGCTCTACGGGGGATGCCTCAGCGGTACAGGTACCCGAACACGGCATGGCCCACCTGGAACAGGCTGATGCCCAGCACCAGCACGCCCACTGCGACCAGTACCCAACGTTCTTTCACCCGCTTCACCAGCATCGCCGCCACCGGCGCGGCCATCATGCCGCCGATCAGCAGGCCGGCGACGATCTGCAGGTGCTGCACGCCCATCGACAGCAGGAACGTCGCCGAAATGGTCAAGGTGACCACGAACTCGGCCGCATTGACGGTGCCGATCGTGGTCCGCGCCTGACCGCCGCCGGCGAGCAGGGTGGAGGTGGCCACCGGGCCCCAGCCGCCACCGCCACTGGCATCGAGCAGGCCGGCGAAGAAGCCCAGCACCGGCACCCGGCGGATCTCGCCCTTGGGCATCCAGCGCCCCGCAGCGCGCGCCAGGATGATGATGGCCAGCACCAGCAGGTACAGGTAGATCAGTGGGCGGATCAGGTCGCCAGGGACCTGTGTCAGCACATACGCGCCGAGTGCGCCGCCCAGGGCGCCGGGCAGGGCGAGGCGGAAGAACAGGCGCTTGTCGACATTGCCGGCGACCAGATGCGACACACCGGAGGCCCCGGTGGTGAACACTTCAGCGGTATGCACGCTGGCGCTGACCTGTGCGGGAGGCAGCCCCATGCTGAGCAGCACTGAGGAAGAAACCAGCCCGAATGCCATGCCCAGCGCACCATCGACCAGCTGTGCGCCGAGGCCGATAAGGATGAACCACCAGAATTCGCTGCTCAGCTCCATGGATCGAGCCTAGCGGAAGCGGGTGTGCGGGACATGCGATGGTACGTCGCACGTACGGCGATCCGCCGGGCATGGCCCGGCGCTACCGGTGGAGGTCTTTTGGCAGCGCCGCGCCATGCCCGGCGGACACCGGGTGGTCAACGGGTGCCGTACAGCACCACGGTCTTGCCGCGGGCGTGCAGCAGGCCGTCGGTCTGCAGCTTCTTCAGCACCCGGCCGGCCATTTCGCGCGAGCAACCGACCAGACGGGCCAGTTCCTGGCGTGAGACGCGCAGCTGGCTGCCCTGCGGGTGCGTCATCGACTCCGGTTCCTGCGCCAGATCGTGCAGCGTGCGCACGATACGGTCGGTGACATCCAGGAAGGCCAGACGGCTGGCCTTGCGGCTGGTGTCCAGCAGGCGCTTGGAGATCTGCTGGCCCAGCGCGTACAGCAGGCGCGGGGCATCGGCCGACAGCGGGCCGAGGAACAGCTGATGCAGGCGCTCGTAGCTGATTTCGGCCAGCTCACACGCGGTGCGGGTACGCAGGATCACCTCGCGGCGGTCCGACTCCACGAACAGGCCCATCTCGCCGACGAACTCACCGGCGCCGAAATAGCCCAGCACCAGTTCACGGTCCTCTTCCTCCTCGGCCATGATCGAAACCGAGCCGCTGATGACGTAATACAGGGTGCCTGCCGGGTCACCGGGTCGGAAGACGTCGGTACGGGTGGGATAGCGCCGCCTGTGGCTGTGTGCCAGGAAGCGGTCGATTGTTGCGATGTCCAAGGCCAATGGGCTGCTAGCTAGGCGCACGGTTGACACGATAGGGGCGCTCCCTCTGCGCATGAACGGATTCACGGGGTCGATAGCGGAGCTTAACCAGCGCAATTGTTAAGGGCAAACAGTGTGCCAGAACCTGAGCGTCTTCACGTTCCCCCTGGAGACACTTATGCCGCATAATTCCCCCTTTCCCTTCTTACACAGGAATCGACCGCCGTGGTCAAGCCGTTGCCTCGCCTGAGGTTGCAGGGTTTCAACAACCTCACCAAGGCGCTGAGCTTCAACATCTATGACGTGTGTTACGCGCGCACCGAAGAGGAGCGTCAGCGTTACATTGAATACATCGATGAAGAGTACAACGCCGACAGGCTTACTCAAATCTTGACCGATGTCGCTGAGATCATCGGCGCCAACATCCTCAACGTGGCGCGCCAGGATTACGATCCGCAGGGTGCCTCGGTGACGATCCTGATCTCCGAAGAGCCGGTGATCGACAAGAAGCAGGCCGGCAAGGAGTTGATTTCCGATGCCGTGGTCGCGCACATGGACAAGTCGCACATCACCGTGCACACCTATCCGGAAACGCACCCGCAGGAAGGCATTGCCACCTTCCGCGCCGATATCGACGTGGCTACCTGCGGCGTCATTTCGCCGTTGAAGGCACTGAACTACCTGATCGAGAGCCTGGAATCGGACATCGTGATCATGGACTACCGTGTCCGTGGCTTCACGCGTGATGTGAAGGGCAAGAAGCACTACATCGATCACAAGATCAACTCGATCCAGAACTTCCTGGCCAAGAACATCAAGTCGCGTTACGAGATGTTCGACGTCAACGTCTACCAGGAAAACATCTTCCACACGAAGATGCACCTGAAGGACTTCGACCTGGACCAGTACCTGTTCGAGGAGAAGGCCAAGAACATCTCGTTCAAGGAACGCATGAAGATCGAAGCGCTGCTGCGTCGTGAGATCGAAGAGCTGTTCCACGGCCGCAACCTGGCTGAGTGACCCATGCGCGATGCCGTCAGGCATCGCCACCCAGGCGGGACGCCCCGCCCCGTGGAGCCTGCGCTTGGCGCAATCTTCAGTTCCACGGCGATGTACCGACCTACGGCCCGGTGTGAAAACACCGGGCCGTTTCGTTTTTCTCAAAAAGGTAAGGAGCCCCCACCCATGCCCTGGATCTATCTGCTGCTGGCCGGTCTGTTCGAGATCGGATTCGCCCTTGGAATGAAGTACTCCGAAGGTTTCAGCAAACCCGTGCCGACCGCCCTGACGGTGGTGTCGGCCCTGATCAGCCTGTACCTCATGAGCCAGGCGATGAAGAACATTCCGGTCGGCACGGCCTATGCGATCTGGACCGGCATCGGCGCCTTGGGCGTGACGGTGCTGGGCATCTATCTGTTCAACGACAGCGCCTCGCCGGCACGCCTGGCCTGCGTGGGCCTGATCGTGGCCGGCGTCATCGGCCTGAAGCTGGTGTCGCCCAACTGAAAGGTGGCCCGAACAACGGTCGGGCCCCGCCGTGTGGTTGGGTCGGCCCCCACCGTGTGGTTGGGTAGGCCCCCACCGTGTGGTTGGGTAGGCCCCACCGTGTGCTTTGGTAGGCCCCCACCGTTGGTGGGGGCTCCGCCTCAAATGCGGTAGGCAATGGTCTTCATCACCCTCGAGGCCAACGCCATCGCGCCGGGGATCGGGAACGGCAGGCGGCGTGCGCCGGCCTGCTCCGCATGCTCGGCATGCCGGGCCTCGTCTTCCTTCATCACCCGGATGACCGCGCGGCTGCGCAGATCTCCGGCCGGCAGGTCGACCAGGTGTTCGTCCAGATGGGCTTCCACCTGGCGCTCGGTCTCGACCACGAAACCCAGGTTCCAGCCATCGCCGCGCAGCCCGGCCAGGGTGCCGATGGTGTAGCTGCCGGCGTACCAGAGCGGATTGAACAGGCTCGGGCGGCTGTCCAGCTCGCCCAGGCGGGTGGCGCACCACGCCAGGTGATCGGTCTCTTCCTGGGCCGCCTCCAGCAGATGCTCGCGGGTCGCCGCATCGCGCGCCACCGCAGCCTGGCCGAAGTACAGGCCCTGGGCGCAGACCTCGCCGACATGGTTGATGCGCATCAGCCCGGCCGCGTGGCGACGCTGCGCGCTGTCCATGCCGGGCTCGCCGGTGTCCGTGGCCGGATAGGGGCGGCTGGCCGGCGGGTTGCCGAACACCGTGTCCAGGGCGCGCTGCGCCTCGGTCAGCAGATGGTCCAGCGGGGTGGTCTGGCGAAGCACGGTCATGGCGGCACGGCGTGGAGCGGGGGAGGCCCGATTCTCGCCCGGCCCCGGCCCCCTGCCAACCCGGGGCGGAAGCCGGGTTGCACCCGCCAGCCAAGCTGCGTACAATGCCGCCCCTTACGCTCCACCTTTCACAACGCGTGGCAGAGTTCCGGCGAGTCCTTCGCCGCAATGAGCCCGACCTAACCAAGAGTTCTTCATGAGCACTTTCACTGCCAAGAACGAGACCGTCCAGCGCGACTGGTACCTCGTCGACGCCGAGGGCAAGACCCTGGGCCGTCTCTGCACCGAGCTGGCCCGCCGTCTGCGTGGCAAGCACAAGCCGGTCTACACCCCGCACGTTGATACCGGCGACTACCTGGTCGTCATCAATGCAGAAAAGATTGTCGTCACCGGCAAGAAGCTGCAGGACAAGATGTATCACCGTTTCACCGGTTACATCGGCAACCTGAAGACCGAATCCCTCGCCCAGGCGCTTGAGCGCCACCCGGAGCGCGTGATCGAGACCGCCGTCAAGGGCATGCTGCCGAAGGGCACGCTGGGTCGCCAGATGTACCGCAAGCTCAAGGTCTACGCCGGCACTGAGCATCCGCACGCCGCACAGCAGCCGCAGGTTCTGGATATCTAATCATGGCTATCACTCAAAACTACGGCACTGGCCGCCGCAAGTCCTCCACCGCTCGCGTGTTCCTGCGCAAGGGTTCGGGCAACATCACCGTCAATGGCCGTCCGCTGGACGAGTTCTTCGGCCGTGAGACCGCTCGCATGATCGTGCGTCAGCCGCTCGAGCTGACCAAGAACACCGAGAGCTTCGACATCCTGGTCACCGCCGCTGGCGGCGGCACCACCGGCCAGGCCGGTGCGATCCGTCTGGGCATCGCCCGTGCTCTGGTCGAGTACGACGAAACCCTGAAGTCCGAGCTGCGCAAGGCTGGCTTCATGACCCGCGACGCCCGCGAAGTCGAACGTAAGAAGGTCGGTCTGCACAAGGCCCGCCGCGCCACCCAGTTCTCCAAGCGCTGATCTGCCGCGCCTGGTTGGGCTCCCTCGGGAGCCCGCTGGCTGGAAAAGCAAAAGCCCGGCTTCGGCCGGGCTTTTGTCGTTCTGGGGCTGCGCATTTCGAGGTTGCCGGCCAGCGGCCGGCACTCCTCGTGGTTCCGCATGCCCGACCCCGGAGTTCTGTCTGGAGGAGAGGCCCCTTGATGTTCAAGGGGGTGCGCCGACAGGCGCAGGGGATAAGGTGGAATGCGTGACCAGATTAAACGCAAAAGGCCAGATCTTTCGATCTGGCCTTTTGCATTTAATTTGGCTGCCCCTGATGGATTCGAACCACCGATGCCTGAGTCAGAGTCAGGTGCCTTACCGCTTGGCTAAGGGGCAATGTAACGTGTAACTATTTTCTCACTTTTCACATTGAAAAACAACTTCAACGTGGTGGCTATGGGTGGACTCGAACCACCGACCCCAGCATTATGAGTGCTGTGCTCTAACCGGCTGAGCTACATAGCCTTGGTGAGCCCGCTATTCTGCTGATGTGTACAAGGACTGTCAACACCTTTGTATCGTGCTTGTGGCCCGACAGACGGCATGGGATAGTCCCAACCAGTAGATTTTCTTAGGAGTCCGCATCGTGATCGATCCGGACGGCTATCGACCGAACGTCGGCATCGTGCTGATGCGGCAGGACGGGCAGGTGTTCTGGGCACGACGTGTGCGCCGGGATGGCTGGCAGTTCCCGCAGGGTGGCATGAACACCGACGAGACGCCTGTCGAGGCCATGTATCGTGAACTGCAGGAAGAGACCGGGCTGTTGCCCGAGCACGTTGAAGTGCTTGGGGCGACACCGGGCTGGCTGCGTTACAAGCTGCCGGCGCGGGCCATCCGCCGCAATGAACGCCAAGTCTGCATCGGCCAGAAGCAGGTCTGGTTCCTGCTGCGCCTGACCGGTGACGAGGCGCACGTCAGCCTGGACCATACCGACTCGCCCGAGTTCGATCATTGGCGCTGGGTCGACTTCTGGTATCCGGTGGAGCATGTGGTGGTGTTCAAGCGTGGCGTCTATGCGCGCGCGCTGCGACATCTGGCGCCGTTGGCCCAGGGGGTGGCGGGGCAGGGCATCAGTGCCATGCCCAAGAGCGCTGCCGAAGCCTGGATGCCAGGCCACGCCGCCGGCCATGACAGGCCCAGGAAGCGCACACCCATGCGCGGCGGGTACTGGCCGCGGAAAGCCAAGGGTGAACCGGGGGCGGTTTGACGCGCAGGCTGCGCAACAAGCAGGGCGATCGGTCGCAACGCAGCGCTGCCGGCTATTTCCGGCAGGGACTGGTTGTCCGCCTGGCAAGCCTCCCCTGGCTGTTGTTGAGCGTGGTGGTTCTCGGCGACCTCGCATGGATGCCGCTTGCGCTGGGGGCGTGCCTCGCCTTCGCGACCTGTGCAGGTGCGCTGTTGCTGGCGGACCACCTGCTGCGGCTGAGAGCGGCAGGCGGGGGCGTGCAGTGGCTGATCGTCTTCTTCAGTGCACCGGTGCTGGCGCTGGCGCTGCTGCGTCTGTAGCCCCCTCATGGCGGGCCGGCTCGGCGGGACGCTGAACCGTATCGAGAATGGTTCAGGTCTCTGATTGACAACCATTCTCGTTTCCATTGGAATAGCGACCAGGCCGCTACTGGCCTGCTGCCCTGGTTCCCGCCTGTGTACGTCTGCATCTGCAACGGTGTTACCGACCACCAGATTCGCGAAGCCGCCAGCCATGGCGTCACGTCGGTGGCCGAGCTGACCATGCGTACCGGATGCGGCGCTACCTGCGGTTCCTGCCTGGACATGGCCGGCGACCTGCTGGCCAAGGCGCGTGCCACCCACGATCTGCCGCTGCCGGTTCTGGGTCTGGCGCAGGTCGCCTGAGTCGTTTCGCGGCGCGTTGACGCCGCGCTCTCCTGATATTCATTGCTGGCCGCACTGGCCAATGCGCACGATTCGCGTTCCTTCACGCGCGCGCGCAAGGCGTTACAGTGCCCGCGATTTCAGCGTGCAGGAGCATCCCCATGAAGGGCGACACCAAGGTCATCGAATTCCTCAACAAGGTCCTCTACAACGAGCTGACCGCGATCAACCAGTACTTCCTGCACGCCAAGATGCTGAAGAACTGGGGCATCAAGGAACTGGCCGAACACGAGTACAAGGAATCGATCGAGGAAATGAAGCATGCCGACATGCTCGCCGATCGCATCCTGTTCCTCGAAGGCCTGCCGAACTTCCAGGCGCTGGGCAAGCTGCGCATCGGTGAGAACCCGAGCGAGATCCTGCAGTGCGATCTGTCGCTGGAACGCGATGGCGTGGTCACCCTGCGCGAGGCCGTGGCCTACGCCGATTCGGTCGGCGACTACGTCAGCCGCCAGCTGTTCGTGAAGATCCTCGACTCCGAGGAAGAGCACATCGACTGGCTGGAAACCCAGCTGGAGCTGATCGAGCGCATCGGTGAGCCGAAGTACCTGCTGAGCAAGCTCGAAGAATGATTCAGTGTGCCTGGCCGGCGAGGTAGCCGGTCAGCGCCACGCGCGCGCGGGCGAACTCCGCCACCAGCAGCGCCACTGCCACGGCGGGGCGCTGCAGGCTGCCACTGCGGGCTTCGTGTTCGATCCGCCGCGCCACTGCTGACAGCGACAGCGCGCCGACGTTGGCGCTGGAGGATTTCAGGCTGTGCGACAGCGCCTGCAGGCGCTCGATGTCGTTGCCCTGCGCTGCCTGCTGCAACTGCTGCACCAACTGCGGCGCGTCTTCCAGGAACACCGCCACGATCTGCGCAGCGGCATCACCGATCACCGCATGCAGTTCATCCAGCACGCTGCGATCAAGCACCGGCTGGGGAGTCGGGGTCGAACGTGCTCGTTCATCACACGGGCTCTCGCCGTCACGCATGCTCGTCGTTGCAGGGAGTTCCACGGGTTCCGGCAGCGCCGCATGTCCGCGATCCACGGATATCCGGCCCCAACGCTGCAGCAAGGCATGCAGCGTTTCGCGCGCGATCGGCTTGGACAGGTAATCGTCCATGCCCGCCTGCAGACAGCGTTCGCGATCACCGGCCATGGCGTTCGCAGTCATCGCGATGATCGGCAGCCGCGTGTGGCCCGCAGCGGCTTCTTCCCTGCGCCAGCGCTGTGTTGCGCTGTAACCATCGAGCACCGGCATCTGGCAGTCCATCAGCACGACGTCGACTCCACCTTCGCGCAACAGTGCGAGGGCCTGCTCGCCGTCGGCGGCGTTGCGCACCTGGCACTGGAAGACCCGCAGCAGGTGCTCGGCCACCATCCGGTTGACCGTATTGTCCTCGACCAGCAGGACACGCAGATCCAATGACGGCAGCGTGGCCGCCGGCTGTGCGTCTTCTGCATTGGCCAGCAGCGCTGCCGGACGTGCGGTGGCGGTTGGCTGCGCCAGCAGCGCGTGCAGGGCGGCATCAGTGAAGGTGCTGTGCAGCTGCTGCTGGCGCGGCCGCGGCGTGACCGGATCGTCCTGCAGCCACAGCACCTGCAGCGTGTCGTCGGCACCGCGCTCGGCCAGGGCCCGCTGCAGGGCCGCCTCGCCATTGCGGCGTTGGCGCGCGTCGATCAGCAGCCATGCCGGTGTGCTCTGGCCCGGGCGTGGTGCTGCGCGCAGACGTTCCATGGCCTCATCAATACTGGCCAGCAGCTGTACCTGCAGGCCATGGTGCGCGGCGACGCGTTCGATGCGTGGCTGCAGCTGTGCATCGGCGGTGTACAGCAGCAGCGCTGTCGGCGAACGTGCCAGCGCCGGCAGATCGCCGGGGACCTTCAACAGCGGTATTTCAAACCAGAACGTTGCACCCTGTCCCGGGGTGGAACGCACGCCGATGTCGCCCTGCATCAGGTCGGTGATGCGCTTGCAGATGGCCAGGCCCAGGCCGGTGCCACCATAGATGCGGGTGGTGGACGCGTCGGCCTGGCTGAAGGACTGGAACAGCCGCGCCTGCTGGGCCTCATCGATGCCGATGCCGGTGTCGACCACTTCGAAACGCAGCTGGTGTTGGGCGGGGCCCTCGCCCAGCCGCTGCACGCGCAGCTGCACCTGGCCACGTGCGGTGAACTTGATGGCATTGGCCAGCAGGTTGCCCAGTACCTGGCGCAGGCGCACCGGGTCGCCGCGTACCGGCAGGCGCACGGACGGATCCAGCTGCAGGCTCAGCGTCAGGCCCTTGGCTTCGGCGGCGCGCTGCAGCAGCTGCACCACGCCGTCGAGCAGTTCGCGCAGGTTGAAGCTGGTGATTTCCAGTTCCAGTGCCTGTGCTTCCAGTCGCGAGTAATCGAGGATGTCATCGACGATGCGCAGCAGCTGCTGCGAGCTGGCCGAGGCAGTGGCCAGCATCTGCCGCTGGTCCTCGCCGAGCGGACCACGGGCGATCAGCTCCAGCATCGGCAGGATGCCGTTGAGCGGCGTGCGGATCTCGTGGCTCATGGTGGCCAGGAACTCGCCCTTGGCCAACACGGCGGCTTCGGCGGCCTGCTTGGCCTGCAGCAGCTGATGTTCCAGCTGCCCCTGGCGCTCGGTGGTGCGCCGCAGCTGGTCGCGCTCGCTGGTCAGGGTGATGCGGTCGCGCTGCAGTGCCGCCAGCGTGTGACTGCGCGAACGCAATCGCAGGCCCAGTACCAGCAGGGCGATGATGGCCAAAGCCAACCCCGCCAGCAGCGCGACCGTCGATGACACTCAGAGCACCGCGTTGTGGAAGTCGAAGTTCAGGTCGCTGCCGGCCGACTGCACCATGTTGCCCTGGATGTAATCGACACCGCCGACCCACATCGCGGCCGCTGCCTGCGGATCCTCGATCTGCTGGCCGATGATCTGCAGGCCGGCGGCATGCGCCTGCTCGATCGATCGGCGCAGTTCTTCGCGCGTATCCGGGTTGGAGTGGCTGCTGGAAAAACGTGCGGCCATGCGCACGAACGACAGCGGCAGCTGGGTGAGCAGGGCAAGCGCTTCGCTGCCCGGTTCGAACTGGCTCAGGCAGAAGCGCACGCCGACGCTGGCCATGCGCTGGCAGAACTGCTGCAACGGCACGGTGTGGATCAGCGCATCGGGCAGGCGCACGTCGATCACCAGCGCGCTGCCGGGCAGGCGGCGTTGCTGCAGCGATTCCAGCAGCCAGTCGGCGAACGCATCGCGCTGCAGGGTGCGCAGCGACTGCGAGACGAACAGGTTCAGCGGCTGGGTGGCGTGGCGATACAGGTCGAGCAGGCCCATCGCATGCTCCAGTACCTGCTGGTCAAGATCGGCGATGCGGCCGGCGGCTTCGGCTGCGGGAATCACCTGGCCGGCGGTCAGCACGCTGCCATCGGCCCGGCGCAGGCGCAGCAGCAGCTGGTACTGCGCGCTGCTGCCGCCGGCGACGGCGACGATCGGCTGGTAAGCGAGCTCCAGCTGGCCTTCCAGCAGCGCCAGGTGCTCCTGCTCGGTGGTCACCTGGCGATGCACGTGGCCGGCCACGCCGGCGCTGAGCAGGCGCGCTTGCAGGGTGGTGCGTTCGACCGCTTCCAGGGCGCTGTTGGCATCGTCGAAACCCGGCGACAGCGGCGCGTAGCCGACCACACCACGCAGGTGCACCGACTCGTCGTCGCGGATCACGAAGGCGCGCGCGGACAACTGCTCGCGCAGGGTGCCGGCAATCGCTTCCAGGCTGTCCTCATCGGTGTTGCGCGCCAGCAGCAGGAAGCTGTTGTCATTCAGGCGTGCCAACAGGTGCGGATGGCCAGCTTCGGCAAGACGTTGCCCGGCCTGCACCATCAGCCGCTCGAAGGCCGCGTAGCCGTAGCGCTCGCGCAGCCCCAACGCGCTGGAGATTTCCACGAAGAACACGCCACCGCGTTCGTGCTGGGCAAGCGTTGCGTTGAGCTGCTGCAGCACGTGGTGGCGCGTGGGCAGCCCGGTTTCCGGATTGCTGGTGGCCGGTGCGCCGTTGGCACCCGGCAGGGTCGCGGCCTGCGCGCGTGCGCGGCGGATACGGTTGGCCACCGCGGCGATCAGGTGGCGCGGCCGGATCGGCTTGCTCAGGTAATCGTCGGCGCCGCAGTCGAGCACCTCGAACTGGCGCTCCGGGTCCGGGTCACCGCTGAGGAACACGATCGGCAGCAACTGCATGCCGGGCTGCTGGCGGATCATCGCGGTCAGCCGCATGCCATCCAGCCCGGGCAGGTGCAGATCCATCAGGATCAGGTCCGGGCGTTGCTCGCGGATGGCCTGCTGCACGCCATCGGCGTCGCCAAGCACGATCGCCTGCATGCCCGCGCCGTGCAGCACGCTCTGCGCGAAAAGCGCCTGGGCACGGTCGTCTTCGACGATCAGCACGCGGTAGGGCGAGTCGGCATCGACAGGCGCGATGTCACTGTTGCCCGCCTCCGGCAGTGCTGCGGCCGAGGGCAGGGGCGGCGGAGCGGCCAGTCGGACACTGTCGCCGGGCGCTGACGACGCAGCCCCCTGCACTGTTGCTGACGGTGCCTCGGCAGGCGTCGCCGCAGCCACGGGGGCGGCCCAACGTTGCCAATGATCGGCCGGAGGGGTTTCAGCGCGTCCCGGGCGGGGGCCCGCGGCGGATTCGTTTGCGGCCATCGATGCTCCTGGTGTTCGCGGCCATTATGCGACAAGCCTGCCGATCAGCCGGTACGCGGTTGCCGTTGTCCGTCGTCGCTGCCGCCACGTGCCAACCAGCGCACGCTTTTCCACAAGGTGCGCCAGACCAGCCAGACCAGCAGTGCACCGGCCAGGCTGCAGGCCAGCACCACCACCAGCGCGATCCATGGATGCGCCAGCGCGAGCGCCAGCCCGCCGATCACCACGGTATCTTCGGCTGCAGAAGCGACCCAGTTGCTGGCCGGTTCCGGTGAGGTGTTGAGCAGGGCGCGGGTGCCAGCCTTCAGGCCGTGGCTGGCCAGTGCAACGCCCGCGCCGGCCACCAGTGCACCGGTGCCCAGGTCGCCGTCGGGCGACAGTGTCGCTGCCGCGAGGAAGGCACCGGCGGGCACGCGCGCAAGTGTCTGCACCAGGTCCCAGGCGGAATCCACGCCGGGAATCTTGTCCGCGAAGAATTCGGCGATGGCCAGCGCCGCCGAGGTGCCCAGCACCCACCACGATTCGGTGGCCTGCAGCGCCGGCGGCAGGTCGACCCAGCCGAGCAGGCCGGCAATGCCGACCCCGAAGACGGTGAGGTAGACGCGGATGCCGGCCAGCCAGGCCAGCAGGATGCCGATCACGAACAGGTGGGCTTCGGTCATGGCGGGCTCCGGCGGCGGAACTGTGCGGGGTGCCACACTATCGACGATGGAGTGGCTGAATGCCACCGCCCGCTGCCGGCCGGCACGGGGGAAACCTGCCGTTCCTGTCATACACTAACCCGTCGTTTGCCCCAGGGGCCGTACTGGCGTCGCCACTGCGATGCCACGGAGACTACCCATGAACAACCGCCCTCCCATGCGTGTGCAGGTCCGCCTTCCCGGTGCGCCGCAACCCCCCGCCGACCGCCGTCGCCTGCTGGTGATCGCGGGCATCTGGCTGCTGAGCCTGGTGCTTGCGGTGCTGGGTGGCTGCTGGCTGGGCGCGCCGCGCGGTGAACAGGGACAGCGTGTGCAGGCGGCCGAGAAGCGCGCCGATACCCTGCAGACCCAGCTGACCGAGTTGCAGCAGAAGCAGGCCACGCTGGAAGCGTCCGACCGCATCAGCCGCGCCGCCAACAACGAAGTGCAGTCTTCGCTGGCCGAGCGCGATGAAGAGATCGCCGGCCTGCGCGCTGACGTCGCCTTCTATGAACGCCTGGTGGGCTCGACCAGCCAGCGCAAGGGCCTGAACACCCATTCGATTGAATTCAGCCCGGAATCGGCCGGCACCTGGCAGTACAGCGTGGTGCTCACCCAGAACCTCAACCGGGGCGCGATCAGCCAGGGGCAGATGCGTTTCACGGTGGAAGGCGTGAAGAACGGCAAGCTGGCCACCATCAGCTGGGACGAGCTGCACCAGCGCAGCAAGGTGCCGGGACAGGATTACTCGTTCCGGTACTTCCAGCAGCTCACCGGCAGCGTGATGCTGCCGGCTGACTTCACCCCGCAACGGGTGAAGGTGACATTGGGGAGTGGTGCGGGGGGCACCACGCAGGTATTCGACTGGAAACAGGCCGGCGCACCGGCCAGCAAAGGGGAGTAGGCAGATGTTCGGAAGCAGCAAATCCAGCCGTGATGGCCAACTGGTGGTGGATGCCCTGATCGGCAACCAGGTGGTGATCCGTGGCGATGTGGAATTCAGTGGTGGCCTGTACGTGGAAGGTCGCATCCACGGCAAGGTGATCGCCCAGGAGGGCGCCAGCGCGGCGACCCTGACCCTCGCCGAGCATGGCGTGATCGAGGGTGAGATCCGTGCCCAGGTGGTGGTCATCAGTGGCCGCCTGGACGGCGATGTGCACGCCACCGAGAAGGTCGAACTGACCCCGAGTGCCCGGGTCAACGGCAACGTTCATTACCAGGTGGTGGAAATGAACGCGGGTGCCCAGCTGAACGGCCGGCTGATCCATGCCAGCGCCCCGATGCAGGCCCTGCCAGCGCCGGAGAGCGGGGAAGCCGGTAACGGCAAGGGCGACACCGCCGCACGCCGCAAGCTGGCCGAGGCGATGGCTTGAAAGCGATCGCCGGCGCCCCCATGCTGAGCCCATGAACACGCTCGTCTCCCTCCCCGGCGCCACGCCGGCCGCCGCGCCCGACTACCAGTCGCTGGATCGGCCGCTGAACTTCACCGAGGCCGCTGCGGCCAAGGTCAAGGAACTGATCCAGGACGAGGGCAACCCCGACCTGTCGTTGCGGGTGTACATCGAGGGCGGCGGTTGTTCGGGCTTCCAGTACGGGTTCGAGTTCGACGAGAACCGTGCCGGCGATGACCTGGCGGTGCAGACCAGCGGGGTCACCCTGCTGGTCGATCCGCTCAGCCTGCAGTACCTGATGGGCGCCGAGGTGGATTACACCGAGAGCCTGACCGGTGCGCAGTTCGTGATCCGCAATCCGAACGCCAAGACCACCTGCGGCTGCGGCAGCAGTTTCAGCATGTAATTGCAGGGCGTGGGGCATGCGCCCCGCGCGGTGCCGTCGGTAGATCCACGCCAAGCGTGGATGGCTTTTCCTGCACCCACAGGCGGGATTCCGCAACGTCTGCGGCTTGCCACCCGCATCGATTGGCGGCAGGCTAGCTGGATGCTCACTTCTCCTTCGCCGCTTTCCGGTTTTGCCTTCGTGGGTGAACCGTTGGAGCGCGCCGATGCCATGCGCGAAGATGCCGATGCTCTGGCGCGCCTGTGGCCGGATGCGCGCATTCTTGTCCTGGACCAGGACGGCACCGCCTTCACCGGTGATGACGACCAGCCGCTGGCGCTGACCGGCGCTGATGTCGGTGGCGGGCCCGGGGTCGCGATCTTCCTCGGCCTGCGTGGCGAGCAGGCGTGGTTCTCGGTGGAAGCTGCCAGCGTGACCGTCACCGCGCCACGCCGGCTCGATCTGCGCCAGGCCGCCCTGCTGTGGACCGTGGCCGATGCGACCGCCTTCAGCTACGCCCGCGGCATGTCCTACTGGCAATCGCGGACCCGCTTCTGCGGCGTCTGCGGCACGGCCGTGACGTTCGCCCGTGGCGGCTTCGTTGGCCGCTGCCCGCAGTGCGCGACCGAGCACTACCCGCGCGTCGACCCGGCCGTGATCGTTGCCGTGGAAAACCAGGGACGGCTGTTGCTGGGCCGCCAGTCCAACTGGGCGCCGCGCCGCTATTCGGTGCTGGCCGGCTTTGTCGAGCCGGGCGAGACCTTCGAGCAGACCGTCGCGCGCGAAGTGCACGAAGAGAGCAAGGTGCGGGTGACCGCCTGCCAGTACCTGGGCTCGCAGCCCTGGCCGTTCCCGGGTGCATTGATGGTCGGTTTTCGTGCGCAGGCACAGGACGATGTGCCGACCGTGGACGGCGAGCTGGAAGACGCGCGCTGGTTCAGCGCCGAGGAAGTCGGCGCGGCCCTCGCACGTGACGTCGAGGACGATGGTGAAGGCATCCGTCTGTCACCGCCGATCTCCATTTCGCGGGGGCTGATCGAGCATTGGTACCGCCAGCAACCGGCGGCCGGCGGCGCCAGCATTGCCGCCACCTGAACACGCTGCCGGTTACAGTACGGTTCACCGCTGACGGCGGCGCTGCGACAGGTAAGGTAGCGACGCCGAACGCTTGCTCGTAGGGAGACCTGCCATGTTCACCACCCTGGTCGCCGTGTTGGTGGCACTGGCCCTTGGCCATGTCGCCCCGGCCGCTGCCGCGTCGCTGCGCCGTTTCGACGGCTTCCGGCGCTGGCTGGGCTGGCTGGACGCGCGCGGTGGTCGTACCTGGCAGGGAGCGGCCGGCGTGGCGCTGGCGATCGTGCCGCCACTGCTGCTGATGGCACTGGTTGCCTGGCTGCTGCGCGGGGTGCTGTTCGGCCTTCCGGCGCTGCTGCTGGGCGTGGCCGTGCTGGCCTGGTGCTGGGGCCCGCGGGATCTGGACCGCGACATCGAAGCGATCATCGATGCCGATGATGCACCGACCCGGCAGGCGGCGGTACGCAACCTGCAGTCGGCCGGTGGCAGCCTGCGCGAGGATGTTCCTTCGCTGGTCGAGGCGACCGTGCTGAACGCACTGCGGCGCTGGTTCGCGGTGCTGTTCTGGTTCCTGCTGCTGGGCCCGGTGGGTGCGCTCGGTTATCGCCTGCTGGCACTGATGGCGGAAAGCCCGATGCGTGCGCGCGTGCCGGTGGAACCGCTGGCGCTGGCGCAGCGGCTGCTGGGCTGGATCGAGTGGCCGGTGGCGCAGTTGATGGCGTTCTCGATGGCGCTGGTCGGCAACTTCGACACGGCCTGGAAGGCATGGCGGCAGGCGCATGGTGAGCGCCTGGCCGGCGGCATTGGTTTCCTGGGCGCGGTGGCGCGTGCCAGCGTCAATGCCGAATTGCGCGAAGATGCGCACGATTACACCGAAGCCGGCCTGCTGCCGGTGTGGCAGCGGCTGCCGGACCTGCGTGATGCGATGAGCCTGGTGTGGCGGATGCTGCTGCTGTGGCTGGCAGTGCTGGCGTTGCTGGTGATCGCAGGCTGGGTGACGTAGTTGCTTTGCAGGGCTTGCAGCCCTGCACCTGCAGAGGCCAAAGCCAAAGCCAAAGCCAAAGCGGCTCTGGGTTGCTGAGGGTTGGGCGGGGCGGTGTGGGGCTGCAGGACACGCCGTGAACCCATCCATGGGGGCTCGATGGCGCCATCCATGGCGCCAACGGTCCTGCAGCCCCACAC
>NZ_JBHZOP010000046.1:0-16010 GCF_042787595.1 Stenotrophomonas sp. YIM B13575
GTCCGGTTGCGGGGGCGTGAGCGCCATGGATGGCGCGACCGAGCTTACAGGGACGTACTTGCAGCGTCCCCCGCAACCGGACCCACCCCGCCTCCCCACTGCACGCCGGCGTTTGACCTTGCGGTTGCCCTGGCCGTTGCGTCTGCGGGTGCCGGGCGGCAGCCCGGCCCAGCCCCCCACCCACGCAGGTAGAATGCGCACATGGCTCTTTCCCTGCTCAAGTCCCTCAAGCCGGTCGCTGGCCGCGCGCTGCAGATCGCCCTGAACCGCGCGCTGGCGCTGGATCCGGATACCCGCCATGCACTGGCCAGCCTCGACGGTCGCCACATCGACCTGACCCTGGACGCACCGCCGCTGGCGATGCGCATCAGTGTTGATGGCAACCAGCTGCGGGTGGGCCCGGTGGATGCGCAGGAAGCCGACCTGGCCGTGCGCAGCAGCCTGGCCGGTGTGCTGGCGCAGCTGCCGTTGCTGGCGCGTGCGCGCCAGGGTGCTGACAACGGCAAGGGCCGCGTACGCGTGGCCGGCGACGCCGAGCTGGCGCGCCGCCTGCAGCAGCTGGCCAAGGGCTTCGATCCGGACTGGCAGCAGCCGTTCGTCAGCGTGTTCGGCGACGTGCTCGGCGTGCAGGTGGCCAACACCCTGCGCAGTGCCCTGCAGCACGCCCGCCAGGGCGCGATCGACCTGGCCCACAGTGCCGCTGAATTCATCACCGAGGAATCGCGCGACGTGGTGCCACGTGCTGAACTGGATGCTTTCCACGACGACGTGGACGTACTGCGCGATGATGTCGAGCGCCTCGGCGCACGCGTGCAGCGCCTGCGGGGGGCCGCATGAAGGCGCTGCTGCGGGCCAGCCGCATCGGCCGGGTGATCCTGCGTTACCGCCTCGACGACCTGCTGCAGGGCACGCCGGCCGAGCGCTGGCTGCGCTTGGCCAAGCCGTTCGTGCCGCGCGCTTCAGCCGACATCGCCGCACAGTCGCGCGGTGCACGCCTGCGCCTGGCGCTGCAGGATCTGGGGCCGATCTTCGTCAAGTTCGGGCAGATCCTGTCGACCCGCCGCGACCTGGTGCCGCCGGATGTGGCCAATGAGCTGACCCTGCTGCAGGACCGGGTCAAACCCTTCGACGGCGACGCGGCGCGCCGCATCGTCGAGGAAGCGCTGGGCCTGCCGGTCAGCGAAGCCTTCGCCAGTTTCGACACCGAACCGCTGGCCTCGGCCTCGATCGCGCAGGTGCACGCGGCCACCCTGGCCGATGGCCGCCAGGTGGTGGTCAAGGTGCTGCGCCCGGGCATCGAGAAGCAGATCGACGCCGACATCGCCCTGCTCAACTCGCTGGCAACGCTGGTCGAGCGCACCCATCCGCGTGCCGACAAGATCCGCCCGCGCGAAGTGGTGGCCGAAGTCGAAAACACCCTGGCGGCCGAGCTCGACCTGCAGCGCGAAGGCGCCAATGCCAGCGTGCTGCGCCGCTTCTGGGAGAACTCCGACGACCTGTACGTGCCGGAAGTGATCTGGAGCCATACCGCCGAGCGCGCCCTGACCCTGGAGCGCGTATGGGGCATTCCCTCCGATGACATCGCCGCACTGGACAAGGCCGGCATCGACCGCAAGGCGCTGGCCGCCAAGGGCGTGCGGGTGTTCTACACCCAGGTGTTCCGCGACAACTTCTTCCATGCCGACGCGCACGCCGGCAACATCTGGGTCGACATCGATCCGGCGCGCCGCGACAACCCGCGCTTCATCGCGCTGGACTTCGGCATCATGGGCCAGCTCTCGCAGGAAGATCAGTACTACCTGGCCGAGAATTTCATGGCCATCTTCAACCGCGACTACCGCCGCATCGCCGAACTGCACGTGCAGGCGCGCTGGATGCCCGACAACGTGCGCATCGATGATCTGGAAGCGGCGGTGCGTTCGGTGTGCGAGCCGTACTTCACCCGCCCGCTGTCGCAGATCTCGCTGGCCGAAGTGCTGATGAAGCTGTTCCGCGTGGCCCAGCGCTACCAGTTGACCCTGCAGCCGCAGTTGATCCTGCTGCAGAAGACCCTGCTCAACATCGAAGGCGTCGGCCGCCAGCTCGATCCGCAGATCGACATCTGGGCGGTGGCCAAGCCGGTGCTGGCGAAGATCCTGCGCGAGCGCTACAGCCCGCGCCGTGTCGTGCGCGAGATCGGCAAGCGCCTGCCGGAAATCATGACCCATGCGCCGGACATGCCGCGCCTGGTGCACGCCTGGCTGACCCAGCAGGTGGAAGGCCGGCATGAACTGGCGATGCGCTCGCGCGATCTGGTCGCACTCGATGCCAGCCTGCAGCGGCTGCAGAAGCGCGCGGTCGGGGCGATCACCGGCGTTGGTCTGCTGGCGATTGCCGCATTGATGTACGTGCTGCAGCCGCCGGGCTGGTACTGGGGTGACGTGCCGGCGTGGAGCTGGTTGTCCGGTACCGTTGGCGTGTTCGCGCTGGCGCGTGCCTGGTGGCGATGACCGCAGCCTGCTGAAACGGCGACGACAGCGGACCGTCGTCGCCGGCTGGATTACCAGCGGTAGCCCAGGCCCACCTGCGTATGCACGCTCTGGAAGCGATCCAGGCGTGTCTTGTGCCAGGTCTTGCCCAGCCCGACGTCGAGTACCAGGTGCTCTACCAGCGGCTGGCTGCGGCGCAGGAACAGGCGCTTGGCTTCGTGTTCGCGCAGCAGCAGCGGGTCGGCATCGGCGGTATAGCCCGACGTGCCACTGCCCAGCCACAGCTGGGTCGAGCCATGCCCCTGACGGTCCTTCAGACGCAGTGACACGGTGCTGCCATGGCCATCGGGCCCGTTGGACTGGCGATGGCGCTCATGCTTGACCGATGCCGTCACCCGCGGGAAGTAGTGGGAGGCACCGATCGACCAGCCATTGACGTAGCCGCTGCCGTGGTACTCGGCGTACTTGCCACCTACGCTCAGGACGGTCTTCCTGGCCACCTTCCACAGGATGTCCTGGTTGATCTGGCGGTTGACGAAGACCGGATCGTCGTTGGACGCCATCACCGATGTACGCGTGGTGACGGTGTCTGACCAGTCGTGGTGCAACGAACCCTGCACCCGGTTTCCGCTGTAGCGCGAGCTGCCGTAATCGCGCTCGCCGTGGGCCAGGCCCAGGTGCCAGCGACTGGCGCCGGTGCGACCTGCCACATCCACTGTCTGCACGTCGCGCTTGCCGAAGCCTTCGTTGTAGTCGGTGTGGTCCAGTTGCAGGGAAACACGGTCGACACCGGCATGGGCGCTGGCGGCGGCCAGCAGCAGGGCGCACGGCAGTACGCCACGATTGATGAATCGCATGGTGATTACTCCAGGGGTTGGGAATGCAGGTGTTGCAGCAGGCGATAGCGGCCCGCCGGCAGGTTCCGTTCCACGGTGATCCGCGGCCCGAACTGGCTGCCCGGTGCGACGATGCGACCGGGCAGGATGATCACGCCGACGCCCAGCGCCGCACCTGCGCCGACCCACGCGCCGAGCTTGTCGCGCTGGCTGTCGATGACCTGGCCATCGACATGCACGGCGATCGACGCGCCGTCCAGGCGGTGGTTGCTGGTGCGCACGAGGGCACCCAGATAGGCGTGGTCGTCGATGCGGCTGTCGCCGATGAAGCACTGCGGACCGATGCTGACCCGCTGGCCGACCACGGTGTTCTTGAGCTCGCTGGCAAAGCCGATGCGGGTGCCGTCACCGATGCGCAGCGGACCACGCAGCAGCGCATCGTTGCCGATCAGGCAGTGGCGTCCGATCGACACCGGCCCCTGGATATGGGCACCATCGCAGATGCGGCTGCCGACGCCGATGCGCACCGCACCGCGTATCGTGGCCTGTGGCGATATGTCCGCGCGTGGATCGAGGCAGGGCTGCAGCGATGCCAGTTCGCCGGCCATTGCTTCCAGGTCATTCCACCACATGCGGATACCTCGTCGGCTTGTCGCGTTCCGGCTCGCGGCCGGTGAACAGCCCCTTCAGTCCATGGATCAGCCAGACCGCATAGGCCAGCAGCACATACAGCACGGAGAACGCTGCAGCCGGTACCAGCCAGGCGCGCCGGTGGTGCACGGCACTGACCAGGCCCAGCGCCATCACGATGCCGATCCAGACCAGCGGCACCACCGCCACCACCAGGCCGGCGGGGCCATGCACCGTAGCGGCGCCGAATGCCACCTGCAGCCCCGCGGTGATGCCCAGCAGCGCCAGCAGGATCATCGGCAGGATGCTGAAGAGGCCGAAGCGGGTCAGCAGCAACCGCCGATGCAGGCGCATGCACACCGCATAGCCGACGATCCAGCGCCGCCAGCGGCGCCATTCCTCCACCAGCGTGCTGCATTCCTGCGGGTAGACCACGCAGCGGATGCTCTGCCGTACCCGATAGCCCTGGGCCACCAGCGACCAGGACATGTCCAGGTCTTCGACCCGGGTGCGGTCGGAAAAACCGACCTTGCGCAGCACGCTGGTGCGGAACAGCCCGCACGAGCCGGAGACGATGAACGGCGCACCGCCCAGCCACTGCTGGAAGCTGCGCTTGATGACGATCATCGGCAGCTTCAGGCTGGCCCGCACGTGCGGAAGAAAGCCGGCGCCCTGCAGGCATGACGATGGCACGCCACCCACCGCGTCGGCGCCACGTTCTATTTCCGCCAGCAGGTGGCCCAGGCCGGTACTGCGTGGATCGACGCGTGTGTCAGCATCGGTCAGGAATACCTGGGCGGTGGTCACATGCTGCAGCCCGTGCATCAGCGCACCGCCCTTGCCGGTATTGGCCTGGTGCACGGCAAGCAGGCGATCAGGCCACTGCAGTTGCAGCGCATCCAGCACCTGCGCGGTGGTGTCGGTGGAGCCGTCGTTCACGCAGATCACCCGCGCGATGTAGGGGTTCTGCAGCAGATCGGTGAGCGAGCGTCGCAGGCACGGTGCTTCGTTGTAGGCCGGCACGATCGCATCGATGCTGCGCAGTTGCCCGCTGGGCCTGCGCGTTGCGTGGACCAGCAGGCGCACGACGATGAAGACGCACATCGCCACGAACAGCAGGGTTTTCATCACAGCACCAGCCGATGCGGCACGAAGCCTTCGCTGGGGCCGACACCCGCCTGTTGGCCGCGGAACTGGGCATGGCAGCGCAGATGGCTTTCCTGCATGTAAGGGCGATCACCCTGGCTGGCGTGTTCGCGCAGTGCGCGGATCTTCAGTTCCAGCTGCACGCTGATGTCTTCAAACACCTGCGGGACGAACTGCGGCAGCGTGCTTGGGCTCTCGTAGCACAGGATCTGCGGCACGCTGCGGCAGGCGACGATCGAGGCTTCATGGGCGGTGCGATGATCCTGGTGATGGTCTTCGCCGCACATCGTGTAGACGCGCTGTGGCCGGATGGCGTCGCAGGCCTGCTCCAGCGCGCTGATGATGGCGTTGCGGCAGGACGGGAAACAGGTATCCGGGAAGTCATGCTGCAGCACCTGGCGGACGCCGAGCTGCCGCAGCGCGCGATGCGATTCGTCGCTGCGATCGGCGCCATCGTGACAGCCGCGACCACCCCGGCTGAGTACCAGGGCATGGATGCGCGCGCCGGCGAAGGCGAGCTTGGCCAGGCTGCCGCCACAGCCCAGTTCGATGTCATCGGGATGGGCGCCGATTGCCAGGATGTCGTGGGCCATGGCCATGTCCTTGCGGGAATCCAGGGGAAATGCGGCAGACGCGTTGAACGCACTGCAGCGGGCGCGGACTATCGCAATGGCCAGGTGAAAAAGGGCCTAGGAACATTACGAAAACGCGTCGACGCTCGGCCCAGGCCTTGCCGTGCAACAACGCGGCGAGACAAGGCATCGGCCGCCGGCAGTGGGTGAACGGCTCCACGGAGGCCGATGACGTCAATGCACAGATGCGGACAGGCGCTTTGGAAGCAGCGAGAATGCTGCTGGCGCATCGCCATCCGGCGTTTGCCCGTACCGCGGAGATCGAGCCGATGGATCTGGCTGCACTGAAGGATGAACTGGCCCGCTTCGGCAGCCACAACGATGCGTGTGAAACCGAACGCGGCCGGCGCATGCTCAACATCACCGCCGATACCGGGGAGCTGCTGTCGGTGCTGGTGCGTTTCGGCAATGCCCGCCGCGTGCTGGAGATCGGCACCTCCAATGGGTATTCCACGCTGTGGCTGGCCGAGGCTGCCGCTGCCATCGATGGCCACGTGACCACGCTGGAGTTCGCCGCCGACAAGGTGGCGATGGCCCGCGCGAATTTCGCCCGCAGTGGATTGGGTGAGCGCATCGACCTGGTCCACGCTGATGCCGGGCCGTGGCTGGCGCAGGCTGGCGACGCCAGCATCGACCTGCTGTTCCTGGATTCCGATCGCGGGCAGTACGCAGGCTGGTGGCCGCAGCTGCGCCGGGTGCTGCGCCCCGGCGGGCTGCTGGTGGTCGACAACGCCACCTCGCATGCCGAGCAGATGGAACCCCTGCGCGCCCTGCTGGCTGCCGATGCGGCGTTCACCACCAGCCTGGTGCCGGTGGGCAATGGCGAGCTGCTGGCGCTGCGCAACGCCTGACTGCTTTACAGGTAGGTGCCAACCTTGGTTGGCAGGCTATTGCCGGTCGCGCGGAGCAGCCGAGCGTGGGCTCGGCTCTACAGAGGGCAGGCCTTTATAATCGCGCGGTGAGTACCGAACCTGACACCCTCGCTGCGGTCGAGATTGAAACCGCGCCCCTGCAGCTGCTGCACCTGGACGAACGCCTGGCGGTGGTCAACAAGCCGGCCGGGCTGATGGTCCACGACAGCAAGCTGGCCCGTGGCGAAGATGATTTCCTCGCCGATCGCCTGCGCGAGCAGCTGGGCCGGCCGATCTTCCTGGTCCATCGCCTGGATCGCGCCACCAGTGGCTGCCTGCTGCTGGCGTTCGACCGCGACGCCGCCAGCATGCTGGGCAAGGCGCTGATGGGCGGCGAGGTGAGCAAGGACTATCTGGCGATCTGCCGCGGCTGGCCGGCCGAGGAGGCCTGGCAGGTCGACCATGATCTGGACGGCGGTCCGGGCAAGCCGGTGAAGAAGCCGGCGGTGACCGATTTCCAGCGTCTGGCTGCCGGCGAACTGTCGGTGCCGGTGGGGGAGTTCGCCAGTTCGCGCTACGCGCTGCTGCGCTGCCAGCCGCAGACGGGGCGCTTCCGGCAGATCCGCCGGCATCTGAAACACCTGTCTCACCACCTGATCGGCGATACCAGCCATGGTGATGGCCGGCACAACCGCAACTTCCGCATGCAGGGGGTGCACCGCATGCTGCTGCATGCCGAGCGGCTGCGCTTCCCGCATCCGGATGGCGGCACGGTGGACGTGCGGGCCCCGGTCGACGGTGAGTTCCAGAAGGCGCTGGACCTGTTCGGCTGGAGCCAGGACCTGTAGAGCCGAGCCCACGCTCGGCTGCGCTTCCCGGCGCTGCGCGCCGCCGCCCGAGCATGGGCTCGGGCGCTACGGAAATCCGGGTTGCCGGCCAGCGGCCGGCACTACCTCACTTCTTTTCCGGCTCGTTGACGATCGCTTCCAGATCCTTCTGCAGATCGGCGAACAGCGGCTGCATGCGCGTCTGGATCGCCACCATCACGTTCTGCATCAGCGCCGGGGTCTTGTCGAGCAGGCTCTGGCCGGCCGGGCTCTCGTAGAACTCGGCCATGGCCAGCACGTCTTCCTTGCTGAAGGTCTTCTTGTACAGGTCCACGTACATCGGCCGCAGCTGCTGCCACGACAGTGCCTGGCGCAGGGTCTGGCTGGTACGCGCCTGGATGCGCTGCAGCTGTTCCTGCTGCTGGGCGTTGAGCTGGCGCTGTGCGGCCACCTGCTGGAACTGCTGCTGCTGCATCGCTTCGATCTGCGGCAGCATGGTGTCGATCATGCTCTGCGCACGCGAGGCCGACAGCAGGCGGTTGATGTCGCCATCGGTGGGCGCTGCGGCCAGCACCGGCGTGCTTGCTGCGGCCAGCACCAGCAGCAGGGTTGCGCGGCGCAACACGGAGGGAACGAAGCGGATCATGCGGAGCGTCCTGCAGTACACGGGACGGCAAGCATACCCCCGGCAAAGGCGAAGGCGGCGTGTTCGGTGCCTGATCGGCGGCATACGGCGCGCGATGGCAGCCACGGCAACGCGGCTGCCGCTACAATGCGCGGATGGGCAACGGACCGGTCACCATCAGCGCGCAGCTTGAAATCCCCGACGGCGAGATCGTCGAGCGTTTCGTGCGTGCCAGTGGCGCCGGCGGCCAGAACGTCAACAAGGTCTCCACCGCGGTGGAACTGCGTTTCGACGTGGCCGGTTCGCCCTCGTTGCCCGAACCGTTGCGCGAGCGCCTGCTGGCGCGGCGCGACCGGCGCATGACCGGCGAAGGCGTGCTGGTCATCGACGCGCAACGGTTCCGCACCCAGGATCGCAATCGCGAGGATGCGCGCGAGCGGCTGGCGGCCTTCATCCAGGCCGGGCTGAGCGTGCCCAAACCACGCAAGGCCACCAAGCCGACCTTCGGGTCGAAACTGCGTCGTCTGGACGCCAAACGCGGGCGCGCGCAGATCAAGCGCGGGCGCTCATCACGTGACTGGGAGTGATTGCTTGAACAACCCGACGCCGTTGCTGCCGGCCATTCCGCCGAACATGCCGCAGGTCAGACCCAACCGTTTCCTGCGCTGGCTGGCGCGCTGCACGCTGCGCATGGGCGGCTGGAAGGTCACCGGCACCCTGCCGGATGTGCCGAAAGTGGTGTTCATCATCGCCCCGCATTCGTCCAACTGGGACGGGCTGTGGGGCATGGCCGCGAAGATCGCACTGGGCATGAAAGTGAAGGTGCTGGGCAAGGCCTCGCTGTTCTGGTGGCCACTGGGCCCGCTGCTGCACAGGCTGGGCGTGATCCCGCTGGACCGCAGCTCGCCGCAGGGCACCGTCGGCCAGGCCGTGGACCTGCTGCGCAACAACGAGAAGATGTGGTTCGCGATCACCCCGGAAGGCACCCGCAAGGCCGTCAAGGAATGGAAGGCCGGTTTCCTGAAGATCGCGCGGATGGCCGACGTGCCGATCCTGGCGGCGTACTTCCACTACCCGGAGAAGATCATCGGCATCGGTCCGGTGTTCACGCCGACCGGCGATGATGCCGCCGACATGGCCGCCATCCGCGAGTTCTACCGGCCGTGGATCGGCAAGACCCGCGGCACGGTCTGAGCCGGCCGCTGCCGGCAGCGCAGACGCCACGTCCGGCACATGCCGGGCGCCCGTGACAGGAGTAGGGTGGACGGCTGCCATCCCGTACCGTCTGCCCAAGGAGCGTTTTACATGTCGCGTACCGTAGTCCTGGCCGCCGCCATCAGCCTGGCGCTGGCGGCCTGTTCCGGCAAGGAGTCCACCCCCGTGTCCGAAGCCCAGAAAGCACCGGCCCAGCAGCCGGCCGAAGCCTCCACCAACCCGCTGCTGACCGCCAGCAGCCTGCCGTTCCAGGCACCGCCGTTCGACAAGATCAAGGACAGCGATTACCTGCCGGCCTTCGAAGAAGGCATGCGCCAGCATCTGGCCGACGTGCGCAAAATCGCCGACAGCGCCGAGCCGGCCACCTTCGACAACACCATCGTGGCGATGGAGCGCAGCGGCGAGACCCTGACCCGCGTGTCGCGCATCTTCTTCGGCCTGGTCCAGGCCGATACCAACGATGCCCGCCAGAAGATCCAGGAAGAAGTAGCGCCGAAGCTGGCCGCGCACCAGGATGAGATCAACCTCGATCCGAAGCTGTTCGCGCGCGTGAAGTCGCTGTACGACCAGCGCGAGACGCTGGGCCTGGATCCGGTGCAGAAGCGCCTGGTCGAGCACTACTACGACGGTCTGGTGCGCTCGGGCGCGCAGCTGTCCGACGCCGACAAGGCGAGCCTGCGCAAGCTCAACGTGGAAGAAACCACGCTGTCCACGCAGTTCCACACCCGCCTGGTGGCGGCAACCGCCGCTGCCGCGGTGGTGGTGGACGACAAGGCCAAGCTGGCCGGCCTGGACGAGGGCGCGGTCAACAACGCCGCCGCCGCCGCCAAGGACCGCAAGCTGGACGGCAAGTTCCTGCTGCCGCTGCAGAACACCACCCAGCAGCCGGTGCTCGGCTCGCTGAGCGACCGCGACCAGCGTGCGGCCGTGCTGAAGGCTTCGGAAACCCGTGCCGAGCGCGGCGATGCCAACGACACCCGGCAGACCGTGCAGCGCCTGGCCCAGCTGCGTGCGCAGAAGGCCAAGCTGCTCGGCTTTGACACCTTCGCCGACTACCAGCTGGGCGACCAGATGGCCAAGACCCCGGCCGCCGCACTCAAGCTGCTGACCGATACCGTACCGGCCGCCACCGCCAAGGCGCGTGCCGAAGCCGGCGAGATCCAGAAGGTGATCGACGCGCAGAAGGGTGGCTTCCAGGTGGCCGCCTCGGATTGGGACTTCTACGCCGAGCAGGTGCGCAAGGCCAAGTACGATCTGGACGAGTCGCAGATCAAGCCCTACTTCGAACTGGACAACGTGCTGCAGAACGGCGTCTTCTACGCCGCCACCCAGCTGTACGGCATCACCTTCAAGCCGCGCACCGACATTCCGACCTACAACCCGGACATGAAGGTGTACGAAGTGTTCGACAAGGACGGCACCTCGCTGGCCCTGTTCTACACCGACTACTTCAAGCGTGACAGCAAGTCCGGCGGCGCCTGGATGGACGTGTTCGTCGAACAGGACGGCCTCACCGGTGCCAAGCCGGTGGTCTACAACGTCTGCAACTTCACCAAGCCGGCCGCTGGCCAGCCTGCGCTGATCAGCTTCGACGACGTCACCACGATGTTCCATGAGTTCGGCCATGCACTGCACGGCATGTTCTCGAACGTGAAGTATCCGTCGATCGCTGGCACCGCCACCTCGCGCGATTTCGTCGAGTTCCCGTCGCAGTTCAACGAACACTGGGCGCTGGACCCGAAGGTGTTCGCCAACTACGCCAAGCACTACAAGACCGGCGAAGCGATGCCGCAGGAACTGGTCGACAAGATCCTCAAGGCGCGCAGCTTCAACCAGGGCTATGCGACCACCGAGTACCTGTCGGCCGCACTGCTCGACCTGGCCTGGCACACGCAGAAGGCCGATGCGCCGCTGCAGGATGTCGGCGCCTTCGAAGCCAGCGCACTGAAGAAGTTCAAGGTCGACCTGCCGCAGGTGCCGCCGCGTTACCGCACCACCTACTTCGACCACATCTGGGGTGGCGGTTACTCGGCCGGCTACTACGCCTACTTCTGGGCGGAAGTGCTGGACCATGACGCCTACCAGTGGTTCACCGAACACGGTGGCCTGACCGCCGCCAACGGCCAGGAATTCCGCGACAAGATCCTCTCGCGCGGCAACAGCGTGGAGCTGTCGACCCTGTACCGCGATTTCCGTGGCAAGGACCCGTCGGTGGAACCGCTGCTGAAGTTCCGCGGCCTGAAGTAAGCAACAGAAAACGGCGGGGGGCAACCCCGCCGTTTTTCTTTGTGTGGAGCCGAGCCATGCTCGGCTTTCTTCTGTAGAGCCGAGCCCACGCTCGGCTGATGTTTTCTGGAAAGGCAGCCGAGCATGGGCTCGGCTCTACAAAGGCGGAAAAGCGAGTTACCGAAGCGCATCAGGTCCCTACGTGCACCCGGTTCGCCTGCTCGGCCAGCCCCAGATGATCCAGCGCGATATCCAGCGCCAGCACATAGCTCTGCGCCCCATACCCGGCCGCGATCCCCAATCGCTGACCCACGCCCGCCGGCAGGCACGGCTCGGCCACCGCGCCGTCGTCATGCACTTCCACGTACGCGTTGTGCAGGTACGGCAGCAGCCGCTGCAGGCGCAGGCTGTCGGCACATGCGCCCGGATCGAGCAGCGTCACCTCGCCACGGCTGTGGTCGGCCACGCGCAGCGCGTCCAGCAGTTCCTGTTCCGAACCGCAGGCGCGGATCGCCACGCTGGTGCCCGCATCGATCGCACGGTGCACCAGTGATTTCAGTACCGGCGCCGGCAGCGGCGCGGCAGTACGGATCAACGCGCCAGCTGCTTCCGGGCCACGGATGATGAAGATCGACATGACTCAGCCCTCCCGTGCCAGGCGGCGGCCGACGATGGCCAACGACAGCGGATAACCCGCCTGCTGGCTGCGCTGGTCGACCACCACGGCGGCCGGGCCATGCTGCAGGCGCAGGCGCGCTTCCAGACCGGGCTGATGGGGTGACTGCAGTTCGATGTACTCCGCCGGCAGACCGTCCAGCGCCGCCTGCAGCGCACCACCCTCGGCACACCATTGCGCCTCGTCGGCGACGCCGACATCAAGCAGCACCCAGTCCGCGCTGCGCGCCTGCGGCTGGCACAGGCACTGGCGCACATCGGCCAGGCTGGCGCAGTCGGTGCACAGCACCGGATGGCCGGACAACTCGGCCGGCAGCAGCGGACGCGGCACCGACGGCGACGCATGCCGGATCACCAGGAGGGTCATACAACACCTTGCGCAAAGCGCCCTGCGGCGCGGTAGGCACACGATGCGCGTGGTGGCCGTAAAGGTGCGATGCCCGATGACGGGCAGTGGCGTAAAACCTGCGTAACCCCTCCTGTAGCGCCGAGCCCATGCTCGGCTTGCTCGACGCTACGGAACGGTAGCCGAGCACGGGCTCGGCTCTACAGGATGCGGGCGCGGGAACCTCTTCGGCCCGCATGTGGTCTGATGCCGATATCACCCCTCCGGAACCTGTCATGGATGCTGTTGCCCGCCCCCCGTTTTCGCAGCGCACGCTTGCCTGGCTGAAGAAGGAGGCGCTGCCCCTGCTGGTGATGCTGGGCCTGCTCGCCGCCGCCCGCGACACCCTCGCCAACCACTACGTCGTGCCCAGCGGCTCGATGCAGCCGACGCTGCAACCGGGCGACCGGGTGGTGGTGGACATGCGCGCTTATGGCCTGCGCCTGCCGTTCACCAGCAAGGAGCTGCTGGGTACCGGCACGCCGCAGCGTGGTGAGGTGGCCGTGTTCGATTCACCGGCCGACGGCACCCGCCTGATCAAGCGCGTCGCCGCCGTGGCTGGCGATCACGTGCAACTGCACGATGGCCACCTGAGCATCAACGGCCAGCCGCTGCAGATCGCTGACCTGGCCGATACCGAAGCCTTTGGTGAGCGCCGCGCCAGCCTCGACCTGGACAGGGGCGGTGGCCCGGACATCGCGGATCTGCAGGTGCCCGCCGGCAAGGTGCTGGTGCTGGGCGACCATCGCGGCAACAGCTTCGATGGCCGCTTCTTCGGCTTCGTCGATGCGGACAAGATCTACGGCCGTGCGGTGGCGGTCTATTACCGCCGTGGTGACGGCTTCGAATGGCAGCGGCTGTAAGCTGAATCGATATGCCTGGAGTATCAATCCTGACCTATCAGGTTATGGATCGACTGGATGGACGGGCCTAGTCTGAGGCCCGTCCTCTCCATTCCGGCCGCCCCCACGGCCCACCGCCCCCATGACTGGCGAAACTCCGGCGGCCCTCGCCGCCCGTCCCCGCACTGACCACGCTGCCGCCGACACCCGCATCCAGCAGGGAACGCCTGCCTTCCGCCGCACCGCGCTGGCGCTGTTCCTGGCCGGCTTTTCGACCTTCGGCCTGCTGTATACGGTGCAGCCACTGTTGCCCGAGTTCAGCCGCCACTTCGGCGTGTCCGCTGCGGGCAGCGCGATGTCGCTGTCGCTGACCACCGGCACCCTGGCCGTGGCCATGCTGCTGGCCGGCCTGCTGTCCGATGTGGTGGGCCGGCGCCCGCTGATGATCGTTGCGCTGCTGGCCTCGGCCACGTTGTCGCTGTGCACGGCACTGGTTGATGACTGGTCCACCCTGCTGGTGCTGCGCACCCTGCTGGGGCTGGCGCTGAGCGGCGTACCGGCGGTGGCGATGACCTACCTGGTCGAGGAAATGGACAGCCGCGCGCTGGGCCTGGCGATGGGCCTGTACATCGGCGGCAACGCCATCGGCGGCATGAGCGGGCGGCTGCTGGCCGGCATCATCGCCGACCACTGGGGTTGGCGCTGGGGCATCGGCGTGGTCTCGATCATCGCCGTGGCCAGCACCGTGCTGCTGTGGCTGCAGCTGCCGCCGTCGCGCCACTTCCAGGCCAGTCGCAGTGGCCTGCGCCAGTTGCCCGCGCGCTGGCGCACGCTGTTCGCCGACCCTGGCCTACCGTGGTTGTTCGCCACCTCGTTCGTGCTGATGGGCGTGTTCGTCACCCTCTACAACTACCTCGGCTACCACCTGCTGGCGCCGCCGTACCAGCTCAGCCAGACGGTGGTCGGGTTGATCTTCAGCGTGTACCTCGTCGGCACCTTCAGTTCGGCGTGGATGGGCCAGCAGGCGACGCGCTACGGGCGCGGTCGCATCCTGTCGATCTCCTTCGGCCTGATCGCCGCCGGCATCGTGCTGCTGGCGATGCCGTGGCTGTCGGCGATGGCCGTGGGCATCGCGCTGGTGACGTTCGGTTTCTTCGGTGGCCATTCGGTGGCCAGCAGCTGGGTCGGCAGCCGCGCCGGTTCGATGCGAGCGGAAGCGTCGGCGCTGTACCTGTTCGCCTATTACCTGGGCTCGAGTGTGCTGGGCGGCGTGGGCGGCCTGGCCTACGCCGCGTGGGACTGGCTGGGCGTGTGCGCGTTCGCCGCGCTGCTGACCCTGATCGGCGGAGGCATCGTGTGGGCGCTGCAGCAGCGCGCCCCGCAGCCGGTGACGGCCTGACGTTCGCCGGGCATGGCCCGGCGCTACCCGATCAGGGTGGAAGACGGTAGCGCCGGGCGATGCCCGGCGAGCGCGCAGCGCGGCGCATCATCCCGCGACGAACGCCCCACGCAGCAGCCCGGCGAAATTGCGGATCAACGGCGTCACACCCTCGCGGCGCCACGCCAGCTGCACTTCCGAATGCGCGCCGGCATCGGCCAGCGGCACGAAGCGCGCACCCTCCACCCGGATGTGGTCGCACGACGAAGGCAGGATCGCCGCACCCAGTCCCGCAGCAGCCAGGCTGATCAGCGTCGACGCCTCACCGGCCTCCTGCACGATGCGCGGCGTGAAGCCCGCCGCCGCGCACAACGCGATCATGTGGTCATGGATGCCCGCCCCCGCGCTGCGGCGGAACGCCACGAACGGTTCCTGCGCCAGATCGCGCAACGCCAGGGTGCCGCCTTTCGACAGGCGACGCAGGGCAGGGTGGTCGGCATGCAGGATCAACGCCAGTGGATCGACGAACAGGCTGTGCGCCACCAGCTCGGCCGGCAGCGTGCGCTTGCGGATGATGCCCACGTCCAGCGAACCATCTAGCAGCGCATCGATCTGCTGCAGGGTGTTCATCTCGCTCAGCTGCAACCGCACCTGCGGATACTGCTGTCGATACTGCAGGATCGAACGTGGAATCTGCGGCGACAACGGCGTGGCCCGGGTCAGGCCGATACGCAGCTCACCCTGCTCGCCACGCTGCGCGCGCTGCACTTCATCCACCGCCGATTCCACCTGCTGCACGATGCCGCGCGCACGTTCCTGCAGCAGTTCCCCCGCAGCCGTCAGCTGCACACGTCGATGGCTGCGCACGAACAACCGCGCACCGATCAGTTCCTCCAGCTGCCGGATCTGCTGGCTGAGCGGCGGCTGTGACATCCCCAATCGCTCGGCTGCCTGGCCGAAGTGCAGGGTATCGGCGACGGCGAGGAAGTAACGCAGATGGCGGAGTTCGATGGACATGCGCCCAGTCTATGCATCGCCAGCCACAAATGGGCCCAGATCATTCGTACGTCATCCACGCATGGCGTGGATCTACCGTGTCGACCAAGGTCGACACCTACCAACAGCAGCACAGAACGAGGCAGGGGTCGGAGCCCGTTGCGCAGCAACGGGATCCGACCCCCGACAGATCGCGGGAATCTGTCAGAGGCGGGGCGGTGTGGGTGGGCAGGACCGTTGGCGCCATGGATGGCGCCATCGAGCCCCCATGGACGGGT
>NZ_JBHZOP010000047.1:0-58337 GCF_042787595.1 Stenotrophomonas sp. YIM B13575
TAGGGGGTTCAGCAGCCCCTGTAGAGCCGAGCCCATGCTCGGCTGCGGTGGATTCCCCGGCTGAGCCGAGCATGGGCTCGGCTCTACAGACATGCTCGACCGCGCCCGCGTCAGCCGCCGAAGGCGGCGCGCATGTTCTCCGCGGTCGGGTTCAGGATCACCCCCCGCTCGGTCACGATGGCATCGATCAGCTCGCCCGGGGTGACATCGAACACCGGGTTCCAGGCGGCGATGCCCTCGGCCACGGTGCGGGTGCCGCCCACGCCGTACAGTTCGCCCGGATCACGCTGCTCGATCTCAATTTGGCTGCCGTCCACGGTATCCATGTCCACCGTCGAGGACGGCGCCACCACCATGAACTTCACCCCGTGGTGGCGGGCCGCGATGGCCAGCTGGTAGGTGCCGATCTTGTTGGCGGTATCGCCGTTGGCGCAGATCCGGTCGGCGCCCACGATCACCCACTGCACGGCACCGGTCTTCATCAGGTGCGAAGCGGCCGAGTCGGCGATCAGCGTCGCGTCGATGCCATCCTGCTGCAGCTCCCACACGGTCAGGCGCGCACCCTGCAACCACGGCCGGGTCTCGCCGGCGAACACCCGGACAATGCGGTCCTGGGCCATCCCGGCGCGGATCACGCCCAACGCCGTACCGAAGCCGGCGGTGGCCAGCGAACCGGTATTGCAATGGGTCAACACGCCGCTGCCGGCCTCGATCAGGCCGGCACCGAGGGCGCCCATATGGCGGTTGGCGGCCAGGTCTTCTTCAGCGATGGCCTGTGCCTCGGCCTCCAGCAGCGCCTTCCAGTCGGCACCGGCGGCACTCAGGCAACGCCGCATGCGTGCCAGCGCCCAGGCCAGGTTCACTGCGGTCGGGCGTGAGGCATTCAGCCGCTGCAGCGCCGGTTCCAGCTGCTGCAGGGCGTGCGCGCCGTCGGCGGCCTGCACATTACGTGCGGCCAGCACCACACCCCAGGCGGCAGCGATGCCGATGGCCGGCGCACCGCGCACGGTCAGGGCGTGGATGGCGGCGGCCACCTCATCGCTGTCATGGCAGGCCACATGCTCGACCACGAACGGCAGCTTGCGCTGGTCAAGCAGTTGCAGGGTATCGCCGGTCCACAGGATCGGGCGGATGTGGTCGTAGCGGGCGTAGTCGAGGTCGGTGGCGGTATTCATGGGCCCATTGTAGGGCCACGCCACGCGCGGATGGATCCTGTCCGGATCAGTTCACCGAAAATTCGGCGCGGCAGCCGCCGTCGACCCAGATGCCGTTGCGGTTCCAGCCCCAGGTGCTGCCTTCCTCGCACGGGGTGCTGGAAAGCTGGTTGGAGATGGTGGCGCTGGTGGAGATGCTGGCGCCACAGAAGCGGCGCTTCTTGGACTTGGATTCGCAGGTCAGCCGGCGCGGCATGTCGACGAAACGGCCCTGCTCGTCGGCCACCTCGAAGTCACCCTGGCAACCGCGGGTGGTCCATACCTCATTGCGCTTGTAGCCCCAGCCCTGCCCTTCCCGGCACGGCAGCACCGACAGCTGGCGCAGCAACCGCACCGGCGCACCATCCAGGCGCACCGGGCAACTCTGCGGGCGACCGTTGGACTCACAGCGCACCACCCGCCGCACCAGACGCTTGCGACCCTCGGTCGACGGCGCCGCTGCATCCGTCTCGGCCGGGCGCGCGCGGAACTCGGCACGGCAGCCCAGGGTCACCCACACGCCACTGCGGTCGGTGCCCCACTCGCTGCCACGGATGCAGCTGTTGCTGGACAACTGGCGGATCAGGTCGACGCCGTTGCTGACATCGATATCGCAGTGCACCCAGCCCATGTCGCGGGATTCACAGGTCACCACTTCGCTGTCATAGCCAAGCGACTGCGCCGATGCGGTCGACGGAAGCAGGCCACCCCATATCGCCACGGAGTACATCGGTGCCGCTACGACCGCGAACCACTTGACCAAAGCCTTCCCCATGAATGGATGAACCACGACGCAAGTGTGCGGTATCGGCTGTGATAAGAGCATCATCGTGCTTGCTGAATCAAGCGCGACAAAACGCGTTTTCGTTCAGCCTGCCAGGTCCATGGGAAATCGTCGGGTCATGCGTGGGCGAAATCGAATGCAAGTACATCTGCAATGCGCGGTGTACGGTGCATCGCCATCAACAGGCGATCAATGCCAACGGCAACGCCGGCACAGTCGGGCATCAAAGGCAGTGCATGCAGCAACGCTTCATCCAATGCGGGCTGTACCTGTCCGCGCGCGTGGCGGCGCTGCAGGTCATGCTGGAAACGCGCGCGTTGTTCAGCCGCATCGTTCAGTTCGTGATAACCGTTGGCCAGTTCCACCGCGCCCAGGTACAGCTCGAAACGCTCGGCCAACGGCGGTGTGCCGGCACGGATGCGCGCCAGTGCCGCCTGGCTGGCGGGCCAGTCGTGGACGACGGTCATGACCGCGTCATCGAAATGCGGTTGGATACGGTGGGTCATCAACAGATCCAGCCAGTCATCGCGGGTCAGGCCCACCGGATCGATGTGCACCTCACCCAGCGCAGCGCGCAGCGCTGCCTCATCGGCATCGAACGGGTCCACGCCTGCGTGCTGCTGGAACAGTTCGCGATAGCTCAGCACACGCAACGTCGCGCTGCGCCCCACCAGCGCCAGCGCCTGCCCCACCAGTTCTGCGGTTTCCTGCAGCAGCCGATGGTGGTCCCAGCCAACCCGATACCACTCCAGCATGGTGAACTCGGGATTGTGGCGGCCGCCCGCTTCGCCGTTGCGGAACACCCGGCCCAGCTCATAGCAGTCGCCCACGCCGGCAGCGAGCAGTCGCTTGAGCGGGAACTCCGGCGAGGTGCGCAGCCAGCGGCGGCGACCGCCCGCATCGACGTGGCCGCTGAAATCGGTGTGGAAGCTGTCGATGTTCGGCTCGGTGTTGCCCGCCACCGACAGGATCGGCGTTTCCACCTCCAGCACGCCACGCTCGGCGAAGAAGCGCCGCACCAGTGCATTGAGGGTGGCGCGCTGTTGCAGGCTGCGCAGCAGTGCCTCGCTCACAGGATGCCCTCCGGGCGCGGATGATCCAGCGGCAGGGTCAGCAGATCGCGGGTGTCATCGATGTAGCCGCTGGCCAGATACAGGCGGCGCGCCAGTTCGTTGTGATGATTGACCTCCAACCGCAGCCGGCTCACGCCGCGCCCCCGCGCGCGCTGTTCGCAGATGGCCAGTGCCCGCTTGCCACGGCCACGGCCGCGTGCGCGGTGGCTGAGATAGAGCTCGTCCAGCAGCATGAAATGGCCGCCCTGCTCCAGGCTGAAGCCCATCGCGATCACCGCATAGCCGACGACGGCTGCGGCCTCGTCCAGCCACAGCAGCACTTCACCGTTGCGCGGATCGGCCAGCAGCGCATCGACACCACGGCGCACGCGCGCATCGTCGAATTCGATCTTGTCTTCGGCGTAGAAATCGCGCATCAGCGCGATCAGCAGTTCCTCGTCGGCACGGGTGGCCAAGCGGAAATCCAACGGAGCGGTCTGCATCAGTGTTCCTCTGCGGTTGCGTGCCGGGCGCCTGCGCACCCGGCCGATTCATCATTCGTGTTCGGAGAGGTAGGCCAGCAGGCGCTCTTCATCCCACACCGGAACGCCCAGCGCTTGCGCCTTGTCCAGCTTGGAACCGGCCTCGGTGCCGGCCACCACGAAACTGGTCTTCTTCGACACGTTGCCGGACACCTTGGCGCCCAGCGCCTCCAGGCGCTCCTTGGCCGTATCGCGATTGAGCTGGGCCAGCGTGCCGGTCAGCACCACCGTCTGCCCGTCCAGCGGGCCGGCCACCACTTCGGCCAGGGCTGGTGCGCTGGCCAGGATGTGCTTCATCTCCACTTCGGCCGCCAGCAGCATCGCGCCATGGCCCTCGCTGTCCAGCCAGTCAGCGACGCCTCGCGCGGTGTCATCGGGCAGGCCGGCGTTGACGAACTGGCCGTGTTCGGCGTCCAGCACCGATTGTGCGCTGGGCAGTGCGGCGACCAGCTTCTCGGCACGCAGGCGGGTGATGCCGGGAATCTCCGCTTCCACCAGCAGCTGGGCCAGGTCAAGTCCTTCGCGCAGCCTTGCGCTCGGCGGATGCACGTCGCTGATACGTACCTGCCCTACCTGCAGCAGTGCATCGATGGCCTGCTGGTTGCCCTCCTGCTCGAAGAAGTGACCCAACGAACGTGCCACCTCGCCACCGATATCCGGAACGCGCTTGAACAGCGGCCACGGCAGACGGCGGATCAACGCCAGATCGCCAAACCACTGTGCCAGCGCCTTGGCGGTGCTCTCGCCGACGTGCTCGATACCCAGTGCGAACAGCAGTCGTTCCAGCGTCGCGTCACGGCTGGCGTCGATCGCAGCAATCAGGTTGTCGGCCCACTTGGTGGCGATCTTCTTCGTGTTCCATTCGAAGGCTGCCGGCTGCGCCAGTGCCTGTGCGCGCCATCCGGCATCGTTGCCATCCAGCTTCAACACGGCGTTGAGCACCGCGCCGCTGCCTTCGGCTGGCAGGTGTAGTTTCAGACTGGCCGCCAGTGCCGATGGGTCTTCAGCATCCAGCACCAGCTTCAGGTGCAGCAGCTGGTCACGGCTGAGGCGGTACAGATCGGCCACGCTCTTGACGATGCCGGCGTCCACCAGGGTTTCGATGTACTTGTCGCCAAGGCCGTCGATATCCATCGCACGTCGGGAGGCGAAATGGGCGATGGCTTCCTTGCGCTGTGCCGGGCAGGACAGCTCGCCCGAGCAGCGCCAGGCAGCAGCGCCTTCCTCGCGCACGATCTCCGAGCCGCATACCGGGCAGCTGGCCGGCATCTGCCAGGGCGTAGTGCCCGCAGGGCGGCGATCGAGGATGACGCTGACCACTTCCGGGATCACATCGCCGGCACGTCGCACGATCACGCTGTCGCCCACGCGCACGTCCAGCCGTGCGATCTGGTCAGCGTTGTGCAGGGTGGCGTTGGAGACGATCACTCCAGCCACCGCTACCGGCGCAAGACGTGCCACCGGCGTGGCAGCACCGGTGCGGCCGATCTGGATTTCGATGGCTTCCAGGGTAGTGCTCTGTTCCTGCGCCGGGAACTTGTGCGCGATGGCCCAGCGCGGTGCACGCGAAACGAAGCCCATGGTCTGCTGGCCGGCGCGATCATCGAGCTTGTAGACCACACCATCGATATCGAATGCCAGGCTGTCGCGACGCTCGCCGATGTCCCGGTAATAGGCCAACAGGCCGTCGCTGCCCTCCACCACCTTGCACAGGTCGCTGACCGGGAAGCCCCATTCGCGCAGCTGTGCCAGCGTGCCCGAATGCGTATCGGGCAACTCACCGCCCTGTACTTCACCGGTACCGTAGGTGAAGAAGCTGAGCCTGCGCTGCGCGCTGATCTTCGGGTCAAGCTGGCGCAGCGAACCGGCGGCGGCATTGCGCGGATTGGCCAGCACCTTGCCGCCGTGCAGGCGCGCGCGTTCGTTGTAGGCCTCGAAGTCGGCGCGGGCCATGTAGACCTCGCCACGCACTTCCAGCACATCCGGCCAGTCCTTGCCTTTCAGGCGTTTGGGGATGTCACCGATCTCGCGCAGATTGGCGGTCACGTCCTCGCCGGTGCTGCCATCGCCACGGGTGGCGCCCAGCACGAAATGGCCGTCCTCGTAACGCAGGCTGATCGCCAGGCCGTCCATCTTCGGTTCGGCGGAAAAACGCAGGGTGCCGCGGCGCAGACGCTCATCGATGCGGCGCACGAAGTCGGCGACTTCCTCATCGCTGAAGGCATTGGACAGCGACAGCATCGGCACGGCATGGGTGACTTCTGCGAAGCGTCCCGACGGCCGGGCGCCCACCTGCTGGGTCGGGCTGTCGGCACGGGCAAGATCGGGATGCTCGCGCTCCAGCGCCTCCAGCTCACGCACCAGACGGTCGTAGTCGACGTCGGGGATCTCCGGCGCATCCAGCTCGTGATAGGCGCGGTTGGCCTGGGCGATCTGCCGGCGCAGGTCTTCGGCACGTTCGGCGGGGCTGGGGCTCATCGGAATCCGCGGGTTCTGGGATGGCCGGGAATTCTACCGCGCCTGCGCGTTAGGCCCTGTCTGCGGCGTCGAGCCAGGCTCAACGGGCGGCGAACAGCAGGCGTGCGCGGCTCGACTCTGGACAACCGCTTGCCGGTAATCATTGCCAGCGCTAGCGTGCGTCGATAGCCCTTCAGGAACCGCGCCTGTGACCCTGCCCGCCTCCCGCCGCCACTTCCTGCAACTGGCCGGCGCCGGTCTCGCTCTTGCCAGCAGCGGCCTGCCTCGGCCCGCCCTGGCACAGCCAGCAACTGTGGCCCCGCCAACCGCCAATGAAGGCGCGGTACTGCTGAATTTCAACGAGTGCCCGTATGGCCCCTCGCCCGCCGCACAGCAGGCGGCGCGCGACAGCATCGCCAGCTGCGGGCGTTACCGCTTCGCCTTGGCCGGTGAGGTGCGCGATGCCTTCATCGCCCAGGCCGGCGTTCCCGCCGACCACGTGCGCCTGTATCCGGGCTCCAGCGAGCCGCTGAACCGCGCGGCGACGATGTGGACCGGCCCGCAGGCGGGCCTGGTGGTGGCCGACCCGACCTTCGAGACATTGGGTGAGATGGCAGCCGCGCGCGGCGCGCATGTGCAGAAGGTGCCGCTGCGCAGCGATGGTGCGCACGACCTGCGCGCGATGGTGGCCGCCGCGCACGCGCGACCGACTGGCCTGCTGTACGTGTGCAATCCCAACAACCCCACCGGCTCGATCAGTCCCCCCGACGAACTGGCTTGGCTGCTGGCCAACAAGCCGGTCGGCACCCGCGTGCTGCTGGACGAGGCCTACCTGCAGTACAGCGAACAGCCCAGCCTGATTGCGCAGGTGGCCCGGCGCGATGACCTGATCGTGCTGCGCACCTTCTCCAAGCTGTACGGCATGGCCGGCCTGCGTCTTGGCGTGGCGGCAGCACATCCCGAGCGCCTGCGCGAGCTGGCCAGCCTGGGCGAGAACCCGCTGCCGGTGCCTGCGCTTGCGGCGGCACTGGCCAGCCTGCGTGACCCGCAGCTGGTTCCGCAGCGACGCCTGCAGAATGCCAAGGCCCGGCAGACCACCATCGCCTGGCTGGGCAAGCGTGGCTTCCACTGCCTGCCGACGGAAGCGAACTGCTTCGTGGTGGATGTGCAACGTGACGGCGCGGCCTTCGCCAAAGCCATGGCGGACAACGGCGTGGTGATCGGCCGCAGCTGGCCGATCTGGCCGCAGCGCGTGCGCGTGACCGTGGGCACCGAGGAAGAGATGGTGCGCTTCCGCAGCGCGTTCGCGAAGGTGGCGGGCGTACCGGCCTGACCCGGTTGGTGGGGGCGAACCTTGATTCGCCCCATCCACGCATGGCGTGGATCTACTACCGGCAGAACCTTGGTTCCCCCGTCCACGCATGGCGTGGATCTACTACTGGCAGAACCTGAGTGCCCCCATCCACGCATGGCGTGGATCTACGGGTCTGGTGGGTGCCGACCGTTGGTCGGCACGCCAGGATCTGCTGCGCTTACCAGCGCGGCGTCTTGGTCAGCGGCGGGGCCTGGTGCTGGCGGTCATAGGCGCGCAGCTCATCACGGATGTGGGCGATGCGCTGGCGACCGAGCGCGTTGCGGCCGTCATCCAGTACCACGCCATCCAGCAGCTCGGCCATGCGCTGCACGGTCGGCAGCATCTTCTCCCAGGCGTCCAGCGCGGTCAGCGGCGCCGGCAGGGTCAGGAAGAAGGCGATGGCCGGGGTTTCCATGGCGCGGATGTTGCCCATGTCGAAGCTGCCCGGCTTCATGATGCTGGCCATCGAGAAGATCGGGCCGCGTTCGGGATGCCCCTCGACCAGCCGGTGGAACACATTCATGTGGCCAAACACCAGGCCGGTCTTTTCCGCGGCCACGACGATGTCTTCGCCACGCAGCTGTTCGCCGGCGCGGGCGGCCACGAACAATGAAACGATCTTGTCGAAATCCTGGGTCGCGCGCTTGCCCAGATCGCTCGCCGCGCCATCAACATCGGGCAGCCCCAATTCGGCCTGCTCGACCGTCTCGCCCATGCCAGGCTCGACGCGGGCGTCGGCCACGGGTACGCCATCCTCGCCCAGCACCGGCTCGCGGCGCTCGCCGCTGGTCGGCTCGGCGCTGTCCAGACGACGGCCCTGGGGCTTCTTCTTGGGACGGCCAAACAGGAAGATCGCAGCGACCAACAGCAGGCCGGCGGCCAGGATGCCGATGCGCAACAGTGCCGTGTCGGACATTCGTTAGGTTCTCCGGCTAGTTCATTCAGGTAACTAGGATGGCACGTCAGGCCGCGCCCGCCAATCGCGCGGCTTCTTCCAGGTCCACGCTGACCAGGCGGCTGACGCCCGGTTCGCGCATCGTCACGCCCGACAACTGGTGCGCTGCTTCCATCGTGGCCTTGTTGTGGCTGACGAACAGGAACTGCACCTTCTCGCTCATTTCCTTGACCATGTTGGCCAGGCGGCCGACGTTGGCTTCATCCAGCGGCGCGTCCACCTCGTCCAGCAGGCAGAACGGCGCCGGGTTGAGCTGGAAGATCGCAAACACCAGCGCCACGGCGGTCATCGCCTTTTCGCCACCGGACAGCAGCGAGATGCTCGACACCCGCTTGCCCGGGGGGCGCGCCATGATGGTCACACCGGTGTCGAGAAGGTCTTCGCCGGTCAGTTCCAGGTAGGCGTGGCCGCCGCCGAACAGGCGCGGATACAGGGCCTGCACACCGGCATTGACCCGATCGAAGGTGTCCTTGAAACGGCCGCGGGTCTCGCGGTCGATCTTGCGGATCGCATCTTCCAGGGTCTCCAGCGCCGTGGTCAGATCCACGTGCTGGGCGTCCAGATACTCCGAGCGCTGCGAGGCTTCGCCATATTCGTGGATCGCGGCCAGGTTGACCGGCTCCAGCCGGCGCATGCGGCCATCGATCTGGTGCACGGCTTGTTCCCAGTCGCCCAGGCGCGCGTCTTCGGGCAGCGTGTTGATCACATCCTGCAGTACGAAACCGGCCTTCTCCACTGCGCCCTGCAGGGTTTCGGCACTGAGCACCAATGCCTGCTGGTCCAGCTTGCGCTGCGAAATGCGCTCGCGCTGGGACAACGCCTGCTCGTCGCGCTGGTGGCGGGTCTGCTCGTAATTGCGCAGCTCGGCGTCGATGCCGTCCAGCAGCGTGCGCGCCTCGGTCAGCACGCGATCGGCACGCACACGCTCTTCCAAGGCGTTCTGGTGCTCTGCCTGCAGCGACTCGACCGGTGTATCGCCTTCGTCCAGCTGCGAATGCAGTTCGCCCAGGCGCGAATCCAGCTGGCTACGCTGGGTACTCATGCGTTCCAGCGCCTGGCTCAACGAGGCCACCTGGGCGCGCTGCGATTCCAGGGTCAGGGCCAACGCGTGCGAACGCTCGCGTACCACGCGGGCGGCGTCGCGGGCCAGATCACGCGCCTCGGTCAACTGACGGCGTTCGCCCTCCAGGCCCTGCCGGTTCGACTCCAGGTCGCCCATGCTGTTGACCGCATTCTCCAGCCGCGAACGCGCTTCCCGCGCCTGTTCGCGATTGATGTCCAGGGTCTCCAGCAACTGGCTGAGCTCGCCTTCGATGCGGTCGATGCGCGTACGTGCCGCCTCGACCTTGCCCTGCTGGCCCTGCAGCTGGCCGGCCAGTTCGGACACCGCGCGGTGCGCCAGGTACAGCGCCCGCTGCGCATCCTCGCGCTGCTGTTCGGCGGCCAGCAGGTGCTCACGGAAACCGGCCAGCTGTTCTTCCAGTTCGGCTTCGCGCGACTGCAGCTGCTCGATCTGCTCGCGCAGCTCGTTGATTTCGCGTTCGCGCAGCAACGCGCCCTGCTTGGCGGCGCCGGAGCGCGATACGCGCACCCAGCCCTCGCCCAGACGCTCGCCGCCCTGGGTGATGATGGAATCGCCCTCAGGCAGGCTGGCCTGCAGCGCGTTGGCTTCGGCGAGGTCGCGCGCGCCGTGCAGTCGCGCAAGCAGGCGACGGATCGGCGCCGGGCCGCGCACGCGTGCCGCCAGCGAGGTCGGCGCGACCTTCAGGTCCGCGCCGTCATTGGCGACCAGCGCGATGCGGCCTTCGCCCAGCTCGCCCAGCGCGTCGACCAGGCTGGCGGGGTCATCGACCAGAACGCCTTCGATCAATTGGCCGAGGGCGCTTTCCACCGCGTTTTCCCAACCGGCATCGACATCCAGGCGCTCGCCCACGCGTGCGGCCGAATCCAGGCCACGCGACTTCAGCCAGGCCACCGCCGCGCCCTGCTCCTGGCCGAGTGCGGCCTGCTGCAGGGTTTCCAGCGAGGACAGGCGCCCGCGCAGACCATTGACCTGCTTGCGCAGTTCGGCCAGTTCGTTCTGGCCGCTGCGCTGCTGCTCCTGCACGGCAGCGACACCGTGCTTGCGCTCCTCGACCTGTTCGGTCAGCTCATCCAGCGCGGTCTTCTGCGTGTCGTGCTGCAGATGCAGTTGTTCGAAGACTTCATCCAGCGCATCCACGTCAAGGCCTGCGCGCTCGGCCGCCAGCGCTTCGCGGCGACGATCGGCGTCAAGGATCTGCTTGTCCAGGTAGTCCACGCGGGTGCGCTCGACCTCGCCGGCGCGCGAGGCTTCCGAGCTCTGCGACGTGTGCTGCTCCCAACGCTGCTGCCAATCGGACAACCGCGCTTCGGCCTCGCGCAGGCCTTCCTGCTTGATCTCGTTCTCTTCCTGCAGCGCTTCCAGCTGCGGGGTGGCCGCATCGACCGCTTCGCGCAGCACCAGCAGCTTGGCTTCGTCACCACTGATGTGCTGGCCCAGTTCGGCCAGTGCCTGGCGGGTTTCATCGCGCGCCTTGTGCAGGCGCTGCGACAGTTCGCGCTGGTGCTGGATCTGCTGTTCGAGACGGGCCAGCGTGCTGCCCACCTGGTAGACCTCGGCCTGCGCGGCATTGAGCGCGTCTGCAGCCTCCTCGCGGCGCACACGCGAGGTCTCGATCCGCGCCTCTGCGTCACGCTGGTCGGCAATCAGCTGCTGAAGCTTGGTTTCTTCTTGCGACAGGCCTTCGCGCAGCTTGGACAGGCGACCATCCAGGCCGCGGTATTCCAGCGCCTTCCACTCGGCGTCCTTGACCCGGCGCTCTTCCTGCAGCGTCTGGTACTGCTCGGCCTGTTTGGCCTGCCGCTTGAGGTGTTCAAGCTGCTTGGTGATTTCCTCGCGCAGATCGCCAAGGCGGTCCAGGTTCTCGCGGGTGTGGCGGATGCGCGTCTCGGTTTCCTTGCGGCGCTCCTTGTACTTGGAGATTCCGGCGGCCTCTTCCAGGTACACGCGCAGGTCTTCCGGGCGCGCCTCGATGATCTGGCTGATCATGCCCTGCTCGATGATCGAGTAGCTGCGCGGGCCCAGGCCGGTGCCGAGGAACAGGTCGGTGATGTCGCGGCGGCGGCACTTGGTGCCGTTGAGGTAGTAGTTGCTGCTGCCGTCGCGACTGACGGTGCGCTTGACCGAGATCTCGTTGAACGAGGCGTACTCGCCGGAAATCGTGTGATCCGAATTGTCGAAGATCAGCTCGACGGTGGCCTGCGACACCGGCTTGCGGGCATTGGAACCGGAGAAGATCACGTCGGTAAGCGAGTCACCCCGCAGGCGGCTGGCCGAACTCTCGCCCATGACCCAGCGCACCGCATCGATGATGTTCGACTTGCCGCAGCCATTGGGGCCCACCACGCCGGTCATGTTGGTCGGCAGGTGCAGGGTGGTCGGATCGACGAAGGACTTGAAGCCGGACAGCTTGATCGTGGAAAGACGCATGGCGTGATTGGGTTCCGGGCAAGGGCCTTACGGCCGCCACCATAGTGGATGTCAGGTCAGCCAGCACCTCAAGCCATTGATTTCAAAAGAATTCAACAGGGCCAAGGGTGACGCAATGGAATGAGTATAGCGGGGCCAATGTTCCACGGGCGGGATGACGGGAGGAGGAAGCTCCGCGCTCACGCCCGCTCCTGCTCTCCGGCGTCGCCGCAGGCCGCTCCGGATGCCGACGCGTGTCCGGAAAATGGAAGCAAGGTGTTGATATTCATGGATTCATGCTGAATCCGCCGGCACATGCGTCACCCGCCAAGCACCGGCCCGGCCAGGTCGCCTTCGCCCAAAACAAAAACGGGCACCCTTGCGGGCGCCCGTTCTGGTGATACCAGGCCTTGCGGCGTGGGATCAGGCCTTTTCGGCTTCAACCACGACCTTGACGGTGGTCTCGACGTCCGCGTGCAGGTGCACCAGGACTTCGTACTCGCCAATGTTGCGGAAGGCGCCTTCGCCCAGGATGACTTCGCTCTTGCTCAGCGGCAGGCCAGCAGCGGTGAAGGCATCGGCGATTTCGCGGGCGCCGACCGAGCCGTACAGCTTGCCTTCGGTCGAAGCGTTGGCGGCGACGGTCACGCTCGCGCCTTCCAGCTTGGCCTTGCGGGCTTCAGCGTCGGCGTGAATGGACTGGGCCTTGGCTTCGTAATCAGCGCGCTTGGCTTCGAACTCGGCCTTGTTGCTCTCGGTGGCCGGAACGGCCTTGCCCTGCGGCACGAGGAAATTACGGCCGTAGCCCGGCTTCACGTCGACCAGGTCGCCGAGGTTGCCGAGGTTGGTGACTTTCTGCAGGAGGATCAGCTGCATGGTATTGCTCCAGATAAGTTATTCGTTAGCGAGGCGCGGGCCCCGCAACAAAGGCTGTCCGAATAGCTGGCACAGCGGGGGCAGCGCGGAGCTGCCCCGCCGGCATCAGACGTCGTGGTTGTCGGTGTACGGAATCAGGGCCAGGAAGCGAGCGCGCTTGACGGCGGTCGCCAGCTGACGCTGGTACTTCGACTTGGTACCGGTGACGCGGCTCGGCACGATCTTGCCGTTCTCGGTCAGGTACTGGCGCAGGGTGTTGAGATCCTTGTAGTCGATCTCCTTGACACCTTCGGCCGTGAACTTGCAGAACTTGCGGCGACGGAAGAACTTGGACATGTCAGTGCTCCTTAGGCGGCCGAAGCGGCGTCGTCGCCGGCATCGTTGTCAGCGGCGGGGGTGGTTTCGCCTTCTTCGTCATCACGACGACGACGCTCACCACGCTCGGGCTTGTCGCCCTTCTCGTCCTTGCTCTTCATGATCAGCGACTGCTCGGTGTCAGCCTCGTCACGCTTGATGACCAGGTTGCGCAGCACGGCGTCGTTGAAGCGGAAGCTCTCGGTCAGTTCGGTCAGAACAGCCTGGTCGACTTCGATGTTCAGCAGCACGTAGTGCGCCTTCACCAGGTTCTGGATCGGGTACGCCAGCTGGCGGCGGCCCCAGTCTTCCAGACGGTGGATGGTGCCGTTGCCGTTCTCGACCAGCGACTTGTAGCGCTCGATCATGGCCGGGACCTGCTCGCTCTGGTCCGGGTGGACCATGAACACGATTTCGTAATGACGACTCATGTTTTTCTACCTTTCGGATGTGGCCTTGCGGCCGGACAGCCCCCCGCCGTTGATACCGCGGTGGGGCAAGGGATCCTGCCAGGGAGGCAGGAAGCCGCGCATTATGGCGCAGATGGGGGGGCTGGGCAACCGGTGCGTAACCGGGCCAGCTGAACCGGGGGCGCCCTGCTCCCGTGCCGACCAAGGTCGGCAGCTACCAAAGCGGGGCCAGGCCCCGCCAGCACTCAGGCCTTGTCGGCGTCGGTGGTGAAGCTCTCGCCGCAGCCGCACTCGGCGGTGGCATTCGGGTTGCTGAACGTGAAGGTCTCGCTCAGGCCGTGCTTGCCGAAGTCGATCACGGTGCCGTCCACCAAGGCCAGGCTCTTGGCGTCGACGTAGATCTTCACCCCGTCCTGGTCGAACACGGTGTCGTCCGCGCGCTCGTCGCGGGCCAGGTCGGTGATGTGGCCCCAGCCGGAGCAGCCGGTCTTGGTCACGCCAAAGCGCAGGCCCAGCGCGCCGGGGGTCTGGGCGACGAAGCGCTGTACGCGCTCGAAGGCAATAGGGGTCAGGCGGACAGCCATGATGGATCACTCCAGAGGTACCGGGACATTATAGGGAGCCGATGACCGCAGAAATGCCTCGCAAGCAGAACGCTGCAACCGGTAAACTCCCGTGTTCAGAGATCGAGTCGATCAGCAGAGGATTCAAGTCATGACGGTGGTCAGCGTTGAACATGCGCTTGCCGGGAAGATCCCGGAAGGTGGCGAAGTCACGGTACGCGGTTGGGTGCGCACGGTGCGCGGTTCAGCAAATCTGGCTTTCGTGAATGTGACCGACGGCTCCTGCTTCGCCCCGATCCAGGTCGTGGCCGGCGACGCGCTGGCCAACTTCGACGAAATCAAGCGCCTGACCACCGGCTGCTCGCTGGTGGCCACCGGCACTTTGGTGAAGTCGCAGGGCAAGGGCCAGTCGTTTGAGATCCAGGCCAGCGCGGTCGAGGTGGTCGGCTGGGTCGAAGACCCGCTCACCTACCCGATCCAGCCCAAGCCGATGACGCCGGAGTTCCTGCGTGAAGTGGCGCACCTGCGCCCGCGCACCAACCTGTTCGGCGCGGTCACCCGCATCCGCAACTGCCTGGCCCAGGCCGTGCACCGCTTCTTCCACGAGAACGGCTTCAACTGGATCAGCACCCCGATCATCACTACCTCCGATGCCGAAGGCGCCGGCCAGATGTTCCGCGTGTCCACCCTGGACATGGTGAATCTGCCGCGTGATGCCCAGGGCGGGATCGACTTCAGCCGCGACTTCTTCGGCAAGGAAACCTTCCTGACCGTGTCCGGCCAGCTGAACGTCGAGGCTTACTGCCTGGCGCTGAGCAAGGTGTACACCTTCGGCCCGACCTTCCGCGCCGAGAACAGCCACACCACCCGCCACCTGGCGGAGTTCTGGATGATCGAGCCGGAAATCGCCTTCGCCGACCTGGCCGAAGACGCACGCCTGGCCGAAGAATTCCTGAAGTACCTGTTCCGCGCAGTGCTCAACGAGCGCGGCGACGACCTGGCCTTCATCGCCGAGCGCGTGGACAAGAACGCGATCACCAAGCTGGAAGACTTCATCAACGCGCCGTTCGAGCGCATCGACTACACCGATGCGGTCGCCCTGCTGCAGAAGTCCGGCAAGAAGTTCGACTTCCCGGTCGAATGGGGCCTGGACCTGCAGACCGAGCACGAGCGCTGGCTGACCGAGGAACACGTCGGCCGCCCGGTGGTGGTGACCAACTACCCCGAGCACATCAAGGCCTTCTACATGCGCCTGAACGATGACGGCAGGACCGTCGCCGCGATGGACGTGCTGGCCCCGGGCATCGGCGAGATCATCGGTGGCAGCCAGCGCGAAGAGCGTCTGGATGTGCTGGATGCACGCATGGCGCAGTTCGGCCTGGATCGCGAGCATTACAGCTGGTACCGCGATTTCCGCCGCTACGGCTCGGTACCGCACGCCGGTTTCGGCCTCGGCTTCGAGCGCCTGGTGGTCTACGTCTGCGGCCTGTCCAACATCCGCGATGCGATCCCCTACCCGCGCGCCCCGGGCAGCGCGGACTTCTAAGCCCACACGCCCGACCACGGAGGTACTGCCCCCATGACCCTGTTCTTCGCCCTGTGTTTCGTCGGCGTGGCAGTGGCCGGGTTCAGTGCCTTCGTGATTTTCTGGCCGCTGACCCTGGTGCATGTGCGCGACCGCCATCCGGCGCTGGCGCAGCGCTTCGGCAGTGGCGCCTTCCTCAAGCCCGATGCGCTGGGCTGGCTGCTGCGGCGCGAATACCGCACCCAGCCGGACCGCTCGCTGTCCGGGCTGGCGACGCCCGCCTGGGTATCGCTGCTGACCCTGCTGGCCGGACTGGGCATGGCTGCCCTGCTCTGGCTGGCCTCGCTCTGGTAAGACACACATGAACGACCTTTCCCACGCCCGCGACAGCTGGTGGCTGGCCAGCCTCGGCAACACCCTGATCTGGGCACGCCTGCGCATCCGCGAGGCCGGCACCGCCGAAGTGCTCGACAGCGACGGCAATACGCTGAGCTACGACAGCGAGGACACCGCCCGCTCGCAGCTGTTCGACGCCGAGTTCGTCGAGTACGACGGCCTGGACGAAGAAGATGCGCTGGTACGCGGCTTCTCGCTGCATGAGGTGCAGCCACCGCAGGCGGGCAGCGACGAAGGCCTGCGCGGGCGCATGGTGCAGTCACTCGGCAGTAGCGCCTGAGGCCAACCGATGTTCACCCCGCGCGCTTTCGCACAGACCGACCTGCAGTGGCTGGATCGCCTGTTGGCGCGTGATCCATTCGTCACCGTGCTCACCGCCGGTGGCGACGGCCTGCCTGAACTGACCCGGCTGCCGGTGCTGTACCAGCGCGACGGCAACCACATCGAGCTGCGCGGCCACTGGGCCCGCGCCAACCCGCAGGCACGCCACAGCGGTGCGGCCAAGGTGCTGGTGGACGGGCCGCATGGCTATATCTCGGCCAGCTGGTACCCGGACAAGGAGCCTGCCGCGCGGGTGCCTACCTGGAACTACGCCGCCGCCGAGCTGCGCGGCCAGCTGCAGACCTTCGATGATACCGATGCCCTGGCCCAGCTGGTCAGCGATACCGGTGACCGCTTCGAAGCCAGCGTCGGTCAGGCGTGGAAGTTCGAACCCCAGCGCGACGACCACCGCCGCCAGCTGCGCGGCATCATCGGCTTCCGCTTCACCGTCGAACAGGTGCAGCTGACGTTGAAGCTGAGCCAGAACCACCCCGAGGCCAACCAGCAGGCGGTGATGGCCGAGCTGGAACGCCTGGACAATCCCCATTCCACCGAACTGGCGCAGTGGATGCGCCGGTATCGCGACGAAGCCGCCGCAGGCAGCTGAGCGCCCTGTTTCCCGCGACGACGCGACCAGAACGGCCGCGCCTTGCCCCCACCCGACGTCAGGGACCCCGAACATGAAAGACATCCACAAGCTGCTGCAGAACAACCGCGACTGGGCGGACCGGATCGAGAAGGAAGACCCGGACTTCTTCCATCAGCTGGCCAAGCAGCAGCATCCGGAATACCTGTGGATCGGCTGCTCCGACTCGCGCGTGCCGGCCAACCAGATCATCGGCATGGCTCCGGGCGAAGTGTTCGTGCATCGCAACGTAGCCAACGTGGTGGTGCACACCGACCTGAACTGCCTCAGCGTGATCCAGTACGCCGTGGACCAGCTGAAGGTGAAGCACATCCTGATCGTCGGCCACTATGGCTGCGGCGGCGTGCACGCCAGCTTGAACAACACGCGGGTGGGCCTGGCCGACAACTGGTTGCGCCATGTCGGTGACGTGGCACAGAAGCACGCGGCGATCATGGACGCGATCGAGGAGCCGGAGCTGAAGCATGCACGCCTGTGCGAACTGAACGTGATCGAGCAGGTGGTCAACGCCTGCCGCTCGACGATCGTGCAGGACGCCTGGGCACGCGGCCAGAAGCTGATGGTGCACGGCTGGGTGTACAGCCTGAAGGATGGCCGCGTGCGCGAAATGGGCATCGACGTGGGCGCGCCGGAAGACCTGCAGCCTGCGTATGAGAAGGCCCTGTCCTACGTTCCGCGCCACGGCCGGCGCGACTGACCCTTCCTCCCACGGACATCCCCATGCTTGCCTCCCCCATCAACCTGCTGGGCTGGATCGAGGAAAACCGGCATCTGTTGAAGCCGCCGGTCGGCAACAAGATGATCGACAACGGCGATTTCATCGTGATGGTGGTCGGCGGACCGAACAGCCGCACCGATTTCCACTACGACGAAGGACCGGAGTGGTTCTATCAGTTGGAAGGCGAAATGGTGCTGAAGGTGCAGGAGGATGGCGCGGTGCGCGATATCCCGATCCGCGCTGGCGAAATCTTCCTGCTGCCGGGCAAGGTGCCGCACTCACCGCGGCGCCCACCCGGCGGCGTCGGCCTGGTGGTGGAACGCAAGCGCCTGCCGCATGAACGCGATGGCGTGATCTGGCATTGCGAGCGCTGCAACCACAAGCTGTACGAAGAGTACTTCACGCTGCAGAACATCGAAACCGACCTGCCGAAGGTGTTCGCGCGCTACCAGGCCAGCCTGGAACTGCGCACCTGCAGCGAGTGCGGCCACGTGGATCCGTTGCCGGCACCAGCGCGGGCTGGCTGACAATCCGCCCTTGTAGAGCCGAGCCCATGCTCGGCTGTGGGCCCACGTAGCCGAGCATGGACTCGGCTCTACAGGCTTGGCGGCATGCATGCTTCCCCGCCACCGGCTACGCCATGCCAGGCGCTACACTGACAGCCCCGTTGCAGCCTGTTGCCCGACCATGTCCGACCTGCTCAGCCGCACCCACGCCATTGCCCTTGATGCCGCCGATCCGCTGCGGCCGCTGCGGCAGGAATTCCTGATTCCGCGCCACGGTGGTGGTGAGCAGACCTACTTCGTCGGCAACTCGCTGGGCCTGCAACCGCGCGGCGCGCAGGCGGCGGTGCAGGAAGTGATGAAGCAGTGGGGCGAACTGGCGGTGGAAGGCCACTTCACCGGACCGACCCAATGGCTGTCGTACCACCGACTGGTCAGCGCACAGTTGGCGCGCGTCGTCGGCGCCCTGCCCAGCGAAGTCGTGGCGATGAACACACTGAGCGTGAACCTGCACCTGATGATGGTCAGCTTCTACCGGCCGACGGCCGAACGCCCGGTGATCCTGATGGAAGCCGGCGCGTTCCCGACTGACCGCCATGCAGTGGAAGCACAGATCCGCTTCCATGGCTTCGACCCGGCAGACTGTCTGGTGGAAGTGCAGCCGGATGAAGCCAACGGCACGATCTCGATGACCGCGATCGAACGCGCGATCGCCACGCACGGTCCGCGCCTGGCGCTGGTGCTGTGGCCTGGCGTGCAGTACCGCAGCGGCCAGGCCTTCGACCTGGATGCGATCACCCGCGCCGCACGCCTGCAGGGTGCGCGCATCGGCTTCGATCTGGCGCACTCAGTCGGCAACCTGCCGCTGCGCCTGCATGACGTCGCCCCGGACTTCGCCGTGTGGTGCCACTACAAATACCTCAACAGCGGCCCGGGCGCCGTGGCCGGTGCCTTCGTGCACGAGCGCCATCATCGCGACACCACGCTGCCGCGCTTTGCCGGCTGGTGGGGCCATGACGAGGCCACCCGCTTCCAGATGGCGCCGCAGTTCCAGCCCGCAGTCGGTGCCGAGGGCTGGCAGCTGAGCAATCCGCCGATCCTCGGCCTGGCGCCGCTGCGTGCGTCGCTGGACCTGTTCGAACGTGCCGGCATGGAATCGCTGCGCAGCAAGTCGCTGGCACTGACCGGCCTGCTCGACGCACTGGTACGCGCGCGCCTGCCGCAGGTATTGGAGATCGTCACCCCGGCCGAGCCGGAGCGCCGCGGCTGCCAGCTGTCGCTGCGGGTGATCGGCGGCCGCGAGCGTGGGCGCGCCCTGTTCGAGCACCTGCGTGCCATCGGCGTGCTGGGTGACTGGCGCGAGCCGGACGTCATCCGCATCTCACCCACTCCGCTCTACAACCGCTACCTGGACGTGCACCATTTCGTCGAGGAAGTGGAAGCCTGGGCCGGCCTGTAAGCCGCCCTCCCCTACTGCTGGACAGTTCGTTGATCGCACATGCATCCCGCTCGCTGAGCATTGTCGGCGCCGGCCTGGCCGGATCCCTGCTGGCCATCCTGCTGTCACGGCAGGGCTGGCGCATCACCCTGTACGAACGCCGTGGCGATCCACGCATCGCCGATTACGAAAGCGGCCGCTCGATCAACCTGGCCCTGGCCGAGCGCGGACGCAACGCGTTGCGCCAGGCCGGCGTGGAAGAGGAAGTGATGGCACGCGCGGTGATGATGCGCGGGCGCATGGTGCATCCGCGCGACGGCGCGCCGCAACTGCAGCGCTACGGTCGCGACGACAGCGAAGTGATCTGGTCGATCCATCGCAGCGACCTCAACACCACACTGCTGGAACTGGCCGAGCAGGCTGGTGCCACCGTGCATTTCCACCGGCGCCTGCACACGGTCGATTTCGATGCAGGCTACGCGCGCTTCATCGATGATCGTGACGACAGTCCGCACGATATCCGCTTCGATACGCTGGTGGGTGCCGACGGCGCAGGCTCGGCGCTGCGTGCAGCGATGAACCGGCGCGAACCGCTGGGCGAGGACATTGCCTTCCTCGACCATTCCTACAAGGAACTGGAGATCCCGCCCACCGACGATGGCGGCTTCCGTATCGAGCGCAATGCGCTGCACATCTGGCCGCGTGGCCACTACATGTGCATCGCCCTGCCCAACCACGAGGGCACGTTCACCGTCACCCTGTTCCTGCCCAACCAGGGCGATCCGAGCTTCGCTACGGTCAACACCGGCGCCCAGGCGGAAGCACTGTTCGCGCGCGAGTTCGCCGATACCCTGCCGCTGATTCCCAACCTGCGTGCGGACTGGGAGCAGCATCCGCCGGGCCTGCTCGGCACGCTCACCCTGGAACGCTGGCACCAGCAGGACCGCGCCGTGCTGATCGGCGATGCTGCGCACGCGATGGTGCCGTTCCACGGCCAGGGCATGAACTGTGCGTTCGAGGACTGCGTGGCACTGGCCCGCCATCTGATGGAGGCGGACGACCTGCAGGGTGCGTTCGCGGCGTTCGAAGCCGAACGCAAACCGAACGCGCGTGCGATCCAGCAGATGGCGCTGGAGAACTATCTGGAAATGCGCGACCGGGTGGCCGATCCGGCCTTCCTGCTGCAGCGTGAGCTGGAACAGGAGCTGCAGCAGCGCTGGCCGACGCGCTTCGTGCCGCACTACACGATGGTGACCTTCCTGCACACGCCCTATGCCGAGGCACTGCGCCGCACCGACATCCAGCGCGAGATGCTGATCACCGCCACCGCTGGCCACGATACGCTGGACAACATCGAATGGAATGCACTGGAGGCGCAGATCCATGCGCGGCTGCCGGTGCTGGAGGGCGCGCACTGATGGCCGACAGCTTCCTGTTCTACGATCTGGAAACCTTCGGCCAGGATCCGCGCCGTACCCGCATCGCCCAGTACGCGGCGATCCGCACCGACAGCGATCTCAATGAAATCGACACGCCGGTCAGCTTCTTTGTTCGCCCGGCCGACGATCTGCTGCCCTCGCCGATGGCCACGATGGTCACCGGCATCACCCCGCAGCAGGCGCTGGCCGAAGGCATCAGCGAAGCCGAAGCATTCGATCGCATCAACGAGCAGCTGTCGCGCCCCGGCACCTGCGCGCTGGGTTACAACACCCTGCGCTTCGACGACGAGTTCATCCGCTACGGCCTGTTCCGCAACTTCCACGACCCGTACGAACGCGAGTGGCGCAACGGTAATTCGCGCTGGGACCTGCTGGACATGCTGCGGCTGATGCATGCCATCCGTCCGGAGGGCATCCACTGGCCCAAGCGCGAGGACGGCGCCACGTCGTTCAAACTCGAACACCTGGCCGAGGCCAATGGCGTGCGCGAAGGCGATGCCCACGAAGCACTGTCGGACGTGCGCGCCACGATCGGCATGGCGCGCCTGTTCAAGCAGTCGCAGCCGCGCCTGTGGGACTACGCGTTGAAGCTGCGCGACAAGCGTTTCGTCGGCAGCCTGCTCGACATCACCGCGTTGAAGCCGGTGCTGCACATTTCCATGCGCTATCCGGCCAGTCGCCTGTGCGCGGCGCCGGTGCTGACGCTGGCGGTACATCCGACCATCAACAACAGGGTGATCGTGTTCGACCTCGATGGCGACATCGATGACCTGTTGGAACTACCCGCCGAGGTGATCGCCCAGCGCCTGTACCTGCGTGCCAGCGAACTGCCCGAAGGCGTCGCCCGGGTACCGCTGAAGGAAGTACACCTGAACAAGGTGCCGGCGCTGGTCGCCTGGAACCACCTGCGCGCCGATGACCACGCACGACTCGGATTGGACGTGGCGGCGATCGAAGCCAAGGTCGAACGACTGCGCGCGTTTGCTCCACAGCTGGCCGAGAAGGCGCGCCAGGTCTACAACCAGCCGCGCGCGGCGAGCGTGTCCGATGTGGACGCTTCGCTGTACGACGGCTTCCTCGGTGCCGGTGACAAACCGCTGCTGGCACTGGCACGGACCACGCCGGCCGAGCAGCTGGCAGCGCTGGAAGGCCGCTTCCGCGATCCGCGCCTGCCCGAACTGCTGTTCCGCTATCGCGCCCGCAATCATCCCGGCAGCCTCGCACCGGAAGAGCACGAGCGCTGGAAGGCCTATCGCCGCCAGCGCCTGTTCGGCGAGGAAGGCCTGGGCGAACTCAACCTGGCCCAGTACCAGCAGCAGCTCGACGCGCTGGCGGCCGACGCACCCGACGACGCCCGCCGCGCCGCGCTGCTGCAATCGCTGCGTGACTGGGGCCAGCACCTGCAGGAGGACCTGTGAGCACCTATTTCTCCGATGCCAGTTTCAAGTTCCTGCGCAGCCTGGCGCTGCACAACGACAAGACCTGGTTCAACGACCATCGCCAGCAGTATGAAGACCACGTTCGGCAGCCGTTCCTGCGCCTGCTGGGTGACCTGCAGCCGGCGCTGACCGAGGTCAGCGACCACTTCCGCGCAGACACCCGTGGCGTGGGCGGTTCGTTGTTCCGCATCCACCGCGATGCGCGCTTCTCCCATGACAAGTCGCCGTACAAAACCTGGCAGGGTGCACGCCTGTTCCATGAGCGCCGCCGCGAAGTGGCTGCACCCTCGTTCTACGTGCACCTGCAACCGGGCGAGAGCTTCGTCGGCGCCGGGCTGTGGCATCCCGAACCGGATACCCAGCGCCGCGTCCGCCACTTCATCCTCGACAACCCCGGCAGCTGGAAGGCAGCCGCGCATGCACCGGCGCTGCGCAAGCGTTTCGACTTCGAGGAAACCGAGAAGCTGGTGCGCCCGCCCCGTGGTTTTCCGGCCGACTTCGAATTCATCGATGACCTCAAGCACCGCAACTGGGTGATGTGGCGTTCGCTGGACGATGCCACGATGACCGGCCCGCGCCTGCTGTCCACGCTCGGCAAGGACCTGGCGGCGCTGGGCCCGTTCGTCGACTACCTGTGCGCTGCGTTGGATCTGGAGTTCTGATGGGACTGGCGCGACAACGTCGCACGCTGGGCCGCACGGACCTGGCCGTTTCGCCGATCGGCCTGGGCTGTTCCGGTTTCTGGGGACACCACCGTTTCTCCGAGGCGACGGCAGCCGATGTGGTCGAGCACGCACTGGCACATGGCGTAAACCTGCTCGATACCGGCCACAACTACTCGGGCTTCCATGCTGAGCCACGTCTGGGCCGGATCCTGCGTCCCCTGCTGGCGCGCTATCCGCGCCATTCACTGGTCATCTCCAGCAAGGGCGGCACGCTGACCGGCCAGGCCGGCATCAGCGGCGCCGAGCAGCGCAACTTCTCGGCCGTGGCGATCACCGCCAGCTGCGAGGCCTCGCTGCGCAATCTCGGCCTTGATTATCTCGATATCTATCAGTTGCACGGTGCCAGCGAGCACGACATCAACGACGACCTGCTGGCCGCCCTGCAGCGCCTGCGGGAACGCGGTCTGATCCGGCACACCGGCATCAACACGCATTCCGCATCGACATTACGCTGGATGATCGCCAACCCGACGCTCTTCGACGTGGCTCTACTTGACTACAACGCCCTCCAGCAGGACCGCGAGCCCCTGATCGACCAGCTGCAGGCAGTCGGCATCGGTGTGCTGGCGGGTACGGTGCTGGCACAGGGACATCTCCTGCCCGCCCGGCCACGCCTGCCACGCCTGGCCGACGCCTGGTACCTGGCCCGCGCCTGGCTCAAGCCGAGCAGTCGTCAATTGATGCGCAGCGCACGCCAGATGCGCAGGGCGGTAGCGGCGATCCACAGCCAGCGTCCCGCCCAGACCGCCTTCGCCTATGCGCTGGGCCATCCTGGCGTGGCCAGCGGCATCCTCGGCACCACCCGCATCCAGAGCCTGGACGAAGTACTGGCCACGCAACTGGACGCATTGACCGTGGCCGAACGCCAGCTGCTGATCGACGCATTCGGAGATGGCCGCGGCTCGCCCAGTCATTGAGTCTTCACCCGGTACTGCCGCAGTTGCGGCAGTCTGTGCGGCATGAAGAAACTCATTGCGCTCGTAATCCTGCTGGTCATGGGCGTGGCCGCCTGGTGGTTCGGCGGCCCCTACCTGACCGTGCATGGCCTGTCCAAGACCATCGAACAACGCGACACCGCGCGCCTGGAACGCTACGTGGATTTCCCACGCGTGCGCACCAGCCTGCGCGCCCAGCTCAATGATTACCTGGTGCGCCAGGCCGGCCCCGAGGTGGCTGCCAGCCCCTTCGGCGCGCTGCTGTACGGGTTGGGCGACCAACTGGGCGGCGCCGCGGTGGACACCATGGTCACCCCCACCGGCATCGGCGCGATGCTGCAGGGCCACGTGCTGTGGAAGCGCGGCCGCAATGAACTGCAGGGTGGCGATGCCTTCGGCACGACCGAACCGGCGCGACCGCTGAAGAACGCCGAACACCACTTCGAAGCGCTGGACCGCTTCGTGGTCGACGTCGATCGCGGCCCCGGCCAGCCACCGTTGAAGGTAGTGCTGGAACCGCAGGGCCTGCGCTGGAAAGTGGTGGACCTGCAGTTGGGGATGTCGGGAAGCCCGTAGCCCCGCTCTGGTAGACGCCCACCTTGGTGGGCGCCGATGTATGGCAGTGCCAACCAACGGTTGGCACGCACCGGCCATGGTTTCAGCCCTCGTTGGCTACACCATGCGGCACATGGCCGGCCGCCACGTGTTCACGCGCACTGTCGATGTTGTGCTGCGAATCGTCGAAGAAGATATCGGCACCGAACGCCTGCAGGAACGGACCCTTGTGCCGACCACCGAGGAACAGCGCCTCGTCCAGGCGTACGCCCCATTCGCGCAGGGTGCGGATCACCCGCTCGTGCGCCGGTGCCGAACGCGCGGTCACCAGCGCCGTGCGGATGGGCGCGCTGTCGCCAGCCGGGAATACTTCCTGCAAGGTGTGCAGCGCCGAGAGGAAACCACGGAACGGACCGCCACTGAGTGGCTCGCGTGCACGTTCGCGTTCGTGCCGGCCGAAGGCTTCCACGCCCTGCTCGCGCGAGATGCGCTCGCTCTCATCACCGAAGATCACCGCATCACCATCGAAGGCGATGCGCAGCTGCCCGGCCGGGCGGGTGATGTCGATCTGGTCGGCGGCAGCGGCAGCGGTCTCGCCCGGCGGCTTGGGCAGGATGGTCGCCGCGGCGATGCCATGGCGCAGCGCGCTGCGCACCGATTCCGGGTTGGCCGACAGGAACAGGTCGGTGCCGAACGGCTTCACGTACGGCCACGTCGGCTCACCGGCGGTGAAGGTCGCGCGGATGATGCCCAGCCCGTAGTGCTGGATGGAATTGAAGATGCGCAGGCCGGTATCGGCCGAGTTGCGCGACAGCAGGATCACTTCCACGCGCGGGTTCTCGGGGCTGGCGCCCTGGTTCAGCGCCAGCAGTTTGCGCACCACCGGGAAGGCCACGCCCGGCCCGAGGATGTCGTCCTCGTGCTGGCGCTGGTACTCGGCATAGGCGGCCACGCCATCGCTCTCGAACAGCGCATGGCTTTCTTCCAGGTCGAACAGCGCACGCGAGGTCACCGCGACGGTCAGCAAACGGGGGGAGTTGTCGCCCATCGGTGGGGTCCTTCAAGCGGTCGGCAGGGCCGGCCGCCTATTGTCGTCAAAAAACGAACTGTTCGCTCAGGATCCGGTCTTCCAGGTTGTGCTCCGGGTCGAACAGCAGGGTCACCCGGTGCTCACGCGACTCACGGATCGTCACTTCGACCACGTCACGGGTCTCGTGCGAATCGGCGGTGACGCTGACCGGACGCTTGTAGGGATCGAGCACGCGGAAGCGCACTTCGGTGTCGGCCTTGAGGATGGCGCCGCGCCAGCGCCGCGGGCGATACGGGGCCAGCGGCGTCAGGGCGATGGTGTGCGAGCCCAGCGGCAGCACCGGTCCATGCGCCGAGTAGTTGTAGGCGGTGCTTCCGGCCGGGGTTGCCACCAGCACACCATCACCGATCAGTTCGCCCACCCGCTCCTGGCCATTGAGGTCGATGCCGATATGCGCCGCCTGCCGGGTCTGCCGCAGCAGCGAGACGTCGTTGTAGGCCAGCGACCCGGTGGTGGTGCCCGATTCGGTCAGCGCCACCATTTCCAGCGGGCGCAGGTGGGCCGGCTCGGCGCGAGCGATACGCGCGTGCACGTCGTCGTCGCCACGGTACTGGTTCATCAGGAAACCCACTGTGCCCAGCTTCATGCCGAATACCGGTTTGCCCAGGTGTCCGTGCCGATGCAGGGTCTGCAGCATGAAGCCATCGCCACCGAGCGGACACAGCACGTCGGCCTGGTCGGGCGCGTGGTCGCCATAGCGCGAGACCATCGCTGCGCGGGCCATCTGCGCCGGTTCGGTGGTACTGGCCAGGAAAGCGATGCGGGGGGTGTCGCTCATCGGTGGATCCGGGGAGGTTTGATGGAGAGCATAACCGAGCGCCGGGAGTTGGACCCCGCGGGGCGGATGACCGGCATATCCACCTGGCAGATTCACGGCCGGCGTCGGGTCAGGTGGTCGCAAAGGTCAAGGGCAGAAACAGAACGGCCCCGCTTTCGCGGGGCCGTTCCGGTTCACGCATGCCAGGCATGGCCTGGCACTACATCACTTACGCGCCGTGGGCGGCGAGCTGACCCAGGCGCTGCACTGCGACCGAAACGGTCGGGTAGTCCAGGGTCTTCTGCTCGGCCAGTTCGGCCAGCATCGCCAGGGTGAAGCGCAGGCTGCTGTCGTCACGACCGATCCATGCGGCCACCTTGGCTTCAGCGGTGCTGCCCTTGGTGGCCAGCACCTGGCCAGCCAGGCTGCGGTGGTGTGCGGCCAGTTCGTCGCGCAGCACGCCACGTGCCACCGCGTGCCAGCGGCCGTTGACCTCCAGCGCGTCGATCTGCTCGAACAGCCACGGCAGCTGCAGGGCGTCGCCCAGGCGGAAGTGGATCTTGGAGACATCCACCGGCTTCAGCTTGCGGGTACGGGCCAGTTCGATGATGTCGAACGCCGGCTCCAGGAAGTGCAGTTCGGCCAGCTGCTGTGCCAGTGCCGACGGCAGGCCCTTTTCCTTCCACTCGGCCACCAGGGCTTCGTAGGTCGGACGCTGCGAATCCGGCAGCACACCCGAAGCAACACGGATGTCGTTGAACGGACCCTGGTAGCGGTTGACCGCCTCGGTGATGCCCGGCATCGGGCCCGGACGCGACAGCAGCCAGCGCACGAACGAACGCTGCAGCTTCCAGATCACTTCCAGCGCATCGATCTGCACCGACTCCGGCAGGGTGCCGTCGAGGGCGTCGATCTGCGCCCACAGCGCGCGTGCATCCAGCGTTTCGCGGCTGATGGTGTAGGCCTTGGCGACCTCGGCGATGGTGCGGCCGGTGTCTTCCTGCATGCGCATCAGGAACGTGGCGCCCATGCGGTTGATGGTCTGGTTGGTCACGGCCGTGGCGATGATTTCGCGCTTCAGGCGGTGACGCTCCATCGCGTCGGCGTACTTCTTCTGCAGCGGGGTCGGGAAGTAGCGCTGCAGTTCCTTGGACAGGTACGGATCTTCCGGGATGTCCGAATCCAGCAGCTGGGCGAACGCCACCAGCTTGGAATAGGACAGCAGCACCGACAGTTCCGGACGGGTCAGGCCCTGGCCGCGCGCCTTGCGCTGGGACAGCTCGGCATCGGACGGCAGGAACTCGATCTGGCGATCCAGCAGGCCCTGCTGTTCCAGCGTACGGATGAAGTGCTGCTTGGAACCCAGGCGCTTGACCGCCATCCGCTCCATCAGGCTCAGCGCCTGGTTCTGGCGGTAGTTGTCGTTGAGCACCAGCGCAGCGACTTCGTCGGTCATCGACGCCAGCAGCTTGTTGCGCTGCTCGACGGTCAGCTTCTTGGCCCGCACCACATCGTTGAGCAGGATCTTGATGTTGACTTCATGGTCGGAGGTATCCACACCGGCCGAGTTGTCGATGAAGTCGGTGTTGAGCAGCACGCCGGCCTGGGCGGCTTCGATGCGGCCCAGCTGGGTCATGCCCAGGTTGCCGCCCTCGCCCACCACCTTGCAGCGCAGCTCGCCACCGTTCACGCGCAGGGCGTTGTTGGCGCGGTCGCCGACATCGCTGTGCTGCTCGCTTGCGGCCTTGACGTAGGTACCGATGCCGCCGTTCCACAGCAGGTCGACCGGCGCCTTCAGGATCGCGCTCATCAGGTCATTCGGCGACAGCGCCTTGACGCTCTCGTCCAGGCCCAGCACCTCACGCACCTGCGGGGTGATCTCGATCGACTTCAGGCTGCGCGGATACACGCCGCCGCCCTTGCTGATCAGCTTGGCGTCGTAGTCCGCCCAGCTCGAACGCGGCACGGTGAACAGACGCTCACGTTCGACGAACGTGGTCGCTGCATCCGGGTTCGGGTCCAGGAAGATGTGGCGGTGGTCGAACGCAGCGACCAGGCGGATGTGGCGCGACAACAGCATGCCGTTGCCGAACACGTCGCCGGACATGTCGCCGACGCCGACCGCGGTGAAGTCCTGGGTCTGGCTGTCACGGCCCAGTGCACGGAAGTGGCGCTTGACCGACTCCCATGCGCCGCGCGCGGTGATACCCATGCCCTTGTGGTCGTAGCCGACCGAACCACCGGAGGCGAACGCATCGCCCATCCAGAAGCCGTGCGCGATGGCCAGGCCGTTAGCGATGTCGGAGAAGGTCGCGGTGCCCTTGTCGGCGGCCACCACCAGGTACGGATCGTCCATGTCGTGGCGCACGACATCCACCGGCGGCACGATCTTGTTGTTGACGATGTTGTCGGTGATGTCCAGCAGGCCCTGGATGAACAGCTTGTAGCAGGCCACACCGTTGGCGAAGATCGCATCGCGATCGCCGTTCACCGGCGGCATCTTGGCGAAGAAGCCACCCTTCGCGCCGACCGGCACGATGACGGTGTTCTTGACCATCTGCGCCTTGACCAGGCCCAGCACTTCGGTACGGAAGTCTTCGCGACGATCCGACCAGCGCAGGCCGCCACGGGCGACGGCACCGAAGCGCAGGTGGGTACCTTCCACGCGCGGGCCGTACACGAAGATTTCGCGGTACGGGCGCGGCTTCGGCAGATCCGGCACCAGGGCCGAATCGAACTTGAAGCTGATGACATGGCCGTGCTGGCCGTTGCCATCGGTCTGGTAATAGCTGGTGCGCAGGGTCGCATCGATCACGCCCATGAAGGAACGCAGGATGCGGTCCTCGTCCAGGCTCGACACGCGGTCCATCAGCTTCAGCAGCGCTTCGCGCGCGGCCTGCATCTGCGCATCGCGGTCACCCTTGCGGGCGTCGACCACGGTCTTGAGCACCTTCAGGGTGGCCTCGTCGCCGGCAGCCAGCACGTCGAGGTGGGCCTTCAGCTGGGCCTGGCCGGTGGCGATGTCTTCCTTGCTTTCATGACCGGTGGCCGGATCGAAGCGGGCTTCGAACAGTTCGACCAGCAGGCGTGCCAGCAGCGGGTAGCGGGTGAAGGTACCTTCCACGTACGCCTGCGAGAACGGCACGCCGGTCTGCAGCAGGTACTTGCAGTAGCCGCGCAGCATGGCGACCTGGCGCCAGTGCAGGCCGGCCGCCAGCACCAGGCGGTTGAAGCCATCGTTCTCGGCATCGCCGTGCCACACGCGGGCGAAGGTCTCACCGAAGGCTTCGTCGACACTGGCCGCATCGATCGCACCAGCGGTCGATTCGACCTCGAAGTCCTGCACGTACACCGGCGCGTTGTCCACCGACAGGCGGTACGGACGCTCGGCGATCACGCGCAGGCCCATGTTTTCCATCATCGGCAGCGCGTCCGACAGCGGGATGTCATCCAGCTGGCGGTACAGCTTCAGGCGCAGGCCATCGCCGGATTCGCGCGGCACGGCCTGCAGGCTCAGGCGCAGGTCGTCCGGGCCGGTCAGCGCATCGAGCTGGCTGACATCGTTGGCGGCAACGGCGGTGCTGTTGTCTTCGATGTAACCGGCCGGCAGCGCCTTGCCGATACGCGCAGCAATGCGCAGGCCTTCGGCTTCGCCATGGCGGGTGACCAGCGCTTCGCGCAGATCGTCCTGCCAGTTGCGCAGCACCTGGGCCAGCTTCTGCTCCAGTTCGGCGGTATCGACGTCGAGCATTTCGCCCGGCTTCGGACGCACGATCAGGTGCACCTGGGCCAACGGCGATTCACCCAGCACCACCGAGCTGTCCACGTACTCGCCGTGCAGTGCTTCCTTGAGCATCGCTTCGATGCGCAGGCGCACGTCGGTGTTGAAACGCTCGCGCGGCAGGTAGACCAGCGCGGAAATGAAACGGCTGTACTTGTCGCGACGCAGGAACAGGCGGCTGCGCACACGCTCCTGCAGGCCCAGCACGCCCATCGCGGTGCGGAACAGTTCGTCCTCGCTGGACTGGAACAGTTCTTCGCGCGGCAGGGTTTCCAGGATGTGACGCAGGGCCTTGCCGCTATGGCTGGAGCCGGCCAGGCCGGACTGCTTCATCACGTGTTCGTAGCGCTGCCGCACCAGCGGGATTTCCCACGGGCGGCGGTTGTAGGCGCTGGAGGTGAACAGGCCGAGGAAGCGCTGTTCGCCGATGATCTTGCCCTTGGCGTCGAATTCCAGCACGCCGATGTAGTCCATGTAGCCGGCGCGGTGCACGCGCGAACGGGCATTGGTCTTGGTCAGGATCAGCGCGTCCTTCAACCCGGACGTGGTGTTCAGACCCTGGGCGGCCAGGGTCTTGACCGGACGTGCGGCCGACTTGTCCTTGCCGCGCATCAGGCCCAGGCCGGTGTCGTTCAGCGGTGCCAGTACGTCTTCCTTGCCCTGCTTCTCGACGCGGTACTCGCGGTAGCCGAAGAAGGTGAAGTGGTTGTCGGCGGCCCAGCGCAGGAATTCCTGTGCTTCCTTGCGCGAGGCAGCGTCGACGGGCAGCTGGCGGCTGCCGAGGTCGTCGGCCAGCGCCAGCGCCTTGTCCTGCATCGGCTGCCAGTCGCGCACGATGGCGCGCACTTCATCCAGCGCCTTGTTGATGGCCTGCTCGATGTCTGCCATGGCTTCGGCCGGCTGGCGGTCGATCTCCAGCAGCATCACCGATTCCAGCGGACCCTCGCCGACCTTGGTCAGCTTGCCGGCCTTGTCACGGGTGAAATGCAGCACCGGGTGGCCCAGCACATGCACGCCAACGCCATGCTCGGCCAGCGACATGGTCACGGTGTCGACCAGGAACGGCATGTCGTCGTTGATGATCTGCAGCACGGTGTGCGGCGATTCCCAACCGTTGGCCTTCACCGTCGGGTTGAAGACGCGGACGTTGGCCTTGCCGGACTTGCGGGCGCGGGCGAATTCCAGCGTTTCGGCAGCAAGCGCGGCCCATTCCTCAGCGCTGTGATGGGGAAACTCGTCGGCCTCCATGCGCTTGTAGAAGCTGGAGGCAAATGCCACTGCCTCGGCCTGAGCGGCCGCGGGGTAACGCTTGCGCAAGGCCGTGTACACCGGCTCCAGGGAGAAACCAGCGGTCACTGCGACCTCCGACTCAACTGGTTTGCTTTTGTTTTTCACGGTCTTGGCTGCGGTTTTTTGCGGTTTCATGGCAGAGCGGCGCGCTTGCTCAGTTGGGAAAATGAAATTGTAGCCCTACCGCACGAAAAGGCCTTGCTGCAGGACGGAATAACCAGATTCGGGTTTGCTGCGGTTTAGACGCCCTATTCAGTTCGCACCGGTATGGGCATCGCGGTCGCACAGCGTTGCCGACAGGATCGGCAAAACGTGTTACCGGAAGACACATGCGGCAACATCGGCGCGATTCCACAATCCTGAACTGGACGGTATAGTCCACCGCGTGAATCCGGCCTACCTTCCTGTCGCCCTCGACGCGCGTGATGAGCGCGTGTTCGATGCCGTGCGCGAACTGCTTGCCCAGCAGGGCATGCAGATGAGCATGGACGCGGTCGCCCAGCACGCCGGGTGTTCAAAGCAGACCCTGTACTCGCGCTACGGCAACAAGCAGGCCCTGCTGCGGCGGGTGATGCAGCGCCACGTCGGTCACGCGACCGGGGCCATGCTGCGTGCACTCCGCGGTGACGACCTGCGTGGCAGCCTGCTGCAGTTCGCCACCGACTTCCTGGAGCACTTCAACCAGCCCCACGTCGGTCAGGCCTGCCGCCTGATCGCCGCCGATGCAGCACAGTTTCCCGAAGAGGCGCGTACGCTGTACCGGCATGGCGCCGGCGCGCTGACGCTTCATCTTGCTGAATGGATTGAAACCGTTTGCAGTCGCGGTCTGCTGCGGCATGACGACCCGCACTTCATGGCCGAACTGCTGCTGAGCATGATCGCCGGTCAGGATTTCGACAAACAGCGCTTCCATACCCCCCATCGTGATGACGCTGCGTTGCGTCGGCGCTGGGCAGAGTTCTCCGTCGATGGCTTTCTGCGCGCGTTCGCGCCGCAGCCCTCGCCGGCCCCGTCTTCAAACCAACCCCGGAGTTCCTCCTGATGACCGCCCCACTCCGCACCCTTGCCTTGACGTGCGCCGTTGCTGTCGCCGTAGCTGCCTGCAAGAAGCCGGAACAGCCGACGCCCCCACCGCCGGAGGTGGGCGTGATCGACGCCAAGCCGCAGACCCTGCCGCTGCAGCGCGAGCTGGTCGGTCGCCTGTCGCCGTTCCGCAGCGCCGATGTGCGCGCCCGCGTACCTGGCGTGCTGCTCAAGCGCGTCTATCAGGAAGGCAGCGAGGTCAAGCAGGGCCAGACCCTGTTCCTGATCGATCCGGCACCGCTGCGCGCCTCGCTCAGCGCCTCCGAAGCCCAGCTGGCTTCGGCCCGCGCGACCTACGCCAATGCCAAGGTCGCCGCTGACCGCGCCCGTTCGCTGGCACCGCAGAAGTTCGTGTCCAAGGCCGACCTGGACAACGCCGAGTCGGCCGAGCGCACTGCGCTGGCCGCGGTCAAGCAGGCCGAAGCCTCGGTGACCAGCAGCCGCATCAGCCTGGGCTACACCAACGTCACCGCCCCGATCAGCGGCGTGGCCAACAAGCAGCAGGTCACCGAAGGCGCGCTGGTCGGCCAGGGCGATGTGACCCTGCTGACCACCGTGGACCAGCTCGACCCGCTGTACGTGAACTTCTCGCTGAGCGTGGATGAACTGACCCAGCTGCGTGCGCAGCAGGCCAAGGGCACGCTGGCCCTGTCCGGCGACGGCAAGGCCACGGTCAACGTCAAGCTGGCCGACGGCAGCACCTACAGCGAACCGGGCACGCTGGACTTCTCCTCGACCACGGTCGACCCGGCCACCGGCGCGGTGTCGCTGCGTGCGGTGCTGCCGAACCCGCAGAAGATCCTGCTGCCGGGCGCCTTCGTCAGCTTCCAGGCCAACCTGGGCGAGCGCAACAACGCCTACCTGGTGCCGCAGCAGGCGCTGCTGCGTGACACCACCGGCGGCTATGTGATGGTGGTCGGCGCCGACGGCAAGGTTGTCCGCAAGAACGTCAAGACCGATGGCGCGCAGAACGGCAACTGGCTGGTCAGCGAAGGCCTGGCCGCCGGTGACAAGGTGGTCGTCGCCGGCGTACAGAAGGTCAAGGAGGGTACGCCGGCCACGGCCAAGCCGTGGACCCCGGGCCAGGACGCCAACGGCAAGCCTGCCGCCGGCGCTGCTGCTCCGGGCGCGGCTGCTGCGGCTCCGGCCGACGCCAAGGCACCGGCCAAGGCTGACCAGGCCGACCAGGCCGAGCCGGCCGCCACCGAATCGAACAAGCAGTAACGGGACCTTCCGTCATGCCTAAATTTTTCATTGAACATCCAGTCTTCGCCTGGGTGGTGGCGATCCTGATCTCGCTCAGCGGCGTGATCGCGATCCTCAACCTCGGCGTAGAGTCCTACCCCAACATCGCCCCGCCGCAGGTGACCGTCTCGGCCACCTACCCGGGCGCGAGCGCGGACACCACGGAGAAGTCGGTCACCCAGGTGATCGAGCAGCAGCTGACCGGTATCGATCACCTGCTGTACTTCAGCTCCTCGTCCGCGTCCAACGGCCGCGCCTCGATCACCCTAACCTTCGAGACCGGTACCGATCCGGACATCGCCCAGGTGCAGGTGCAGAACAAGGTCTCGCTGGCCACGCCGCGACTGCCTTCGGAAGTCACCCAGCAGGGCGTGGTGGTGGCCAAGGCCAACGCCGGCTTCCTGATGGTGGTGGCGCTGCAGTCCGATACGCCGACCATCAACCGTGACGCGCTGAACGACATCGTCGGCTCGCGCGTGCTCGACCAGGTCTCGCGCATCCCCGGCGTCGGCAGCACCCAGCAGTTCGGTTCCGAGTACGCCATGAACATCTGGCTCAACCCGGAAAAGATGCAGGGCTATGGCCTGTCGGCCAGCCAGGTGCTGGCGGCGGTACGTGCGCAGAACGTGCAGTTCGCCGCCGGTGCACTGGGCTCCGACCCGTCGCCGGAAGGCCAGCACTTCACCGCCACGGTATCGGCCGAAGGCCGCTTCAGCTCGCCGCAGGAGTTCGAGAACATCATCCTGCGGGCCAACGCTGATGGCTCGCGCGTACTGTTGAAGGACATCGCCCGCGTTGCCTTCGGTGCCAACAACTATGGCTTCGATACCCAGTACAACGGCAAGCCCACCGGCGCCTTCGCGATCCAGCTGCTGCCGGGCGCCAACGCCCTGAACGTGGCCGAGGCCGTGCGCGGCAAGATGGACGAGCTGCAGCCCAGCTTCCCGGCTGGCGTCACCTGGTTCTCGCCGTACGACAGCACCACCTTCGTCAAGATCTCGATCCAGGAAGTGGTCAAGACCCTGTTCGAAGCCGTGTTGCTGGTGTTCCTGGTGATGCTGATCTTCCTGCAGAACTTCCGCGCCACCCTGATCCCGACCCTGGTCATCCCGGTGGCCCTGCTGGGTACGTTCCTGGGCATGTGGATGATCGGCTTCACGATCAACCAGCTGACCCTGTTCGCGATGGTGCTGGCGATCGGCATCGTGGTCGATGACGCGATCGTGGTGATCGAGAACGTCGAACGCATCATGACCGAGGAAGGCCTGGCGCCGAAGCCGGCCACGCAGAAGGCGATGACCCAGATCACCGGCGCGGTGGTGGCGATCACTGTGGTGCTGGCGGCGGTGTTCATCCCCTCGGCCCTGCAGGGCGGTGCGGCCGGTGAGATCTACAAGCAGTTCGCCCTGACCATCGCCATCTCGATGGCGTTCTCGGCGTTCCTGGCACTGGGCTTCACCCCGGCGCTGTGCGCGACGTTCCTCAAGCCGACGCACAACGACAACCCGAACATCGTCTACCGCACCTTCAACAAGTACTACGACAAGATCAGCCACACCTACGTGGGCCACATCACCTCCGCGGTGCGCCATGCCCCGCGCTGGATGATCCTGTTCGTGGTGCTGACCGCGCTGTGCGGCTTCCTGTTCACCCGCATGCCGGGCAGCTTCCTGCCTGAAGAAGACCAGGGCTATGCACTGGCGATCGTGCAGTTGCCGCCGGGCTCGACCAAAAGCCAGACCAACGAAGCGTTCGCACAGATGCGCGGCATCCTGGAAAAGCAGGATGGCTATGAAGGCATGCTGCAGGTGGCCGGCTTCAGCTTCGTCGGCTCCGGCGAGAACGTGGGCATGGGCTTCATCCGCCTGAAGCCGTGGGAAGAGCGCAAGTTCACTGCTCCGGAATTCATCCAGAACATGAACGGCGCGTTCTACGGCATCAAGGAAGCGCAGATCTTCGTGGTCAACCTGCCGACCGTGCAGGGCCTTGGCCAGTTCGGTGGCTTCGATATGTGGCTGCAGGACCGTAGTGGTGCCGGTTACGAGCAGCTGACCCAGGCCCGCAACATCCTGCTCGGCCAGGCCGCGCAGAAGCCGGACCATCTGGTGGGTGTGCGCCCGAACGGCCTGGAAAACGCCCCGCAGCTGCAGTTGCACGTGGACCGCGTGCAGGCGCAGTCGATGGGCATGTCGGTGTCGGACGTGTACAGCACCATCCAGCTGATGCTGGCCCCGGTGTACGTCAACGACTTCTTCTACGAAGGCCGCATCAAGCGCGTGACCATGCAGGCCGATGGTCCGTACCGCACCGGCCAGGAATCGCTGAAGAGCTTCTACAGCCCGTCCAGCCTGACCACCAATGCCGATGGCACCAACGCGATGATCCCGTTGAGCACGGTGGTCAAGTCCGAATGGGTCTCGGCACCGCCCTCGCTGAGCCGCTACAACGGCTACTCGGCGATCAACATCGTCGGTTCGCAGGCACCGGGCACCAGCTCGGGTGAAGCGATGCAGACCATGGAAGGCATCGTCAACGACGACCTGCCGGCGGGCTTCGGCTACGACTGGTCAGGCCTGTCCTACCAGGAAATCCTGGCCGGCAACGCGGCGACGCTGCTGCTGGTGCTGTCCATCGTGGTGGTGTTCCTGTGCCTGGCCGCGCTGTATGAAAGCTGGTCGATCCCGGTGGCGGTGCTGCTGGTGGTACCGCTCGGCGTGCTGGGTGCACTCGCCCTGTCGATGATGCGCGGCCTGCCGAACGATCTGTTCTTCAAGATCGGCCTGATCACCGTGATCGGCCTGGCCGCGAAGAACGCGATCCTGATCGTGGAGTTCGCGGTGGAGCAGCGTGCGGCGGGCAAGACCCTGCGCGATGCCACCATCGAAGCGGCGCGCCTGCGATTCCGCCCGATCCTGATGACGTCCTTCGCGTTCATCATGGGCGTGATCCCGATGGCGATCTCCACCGGTGCCGGCGCCAACTCGCGTCACGCCATCGGCACCGGCGTGATCGGCGGCATGCTGTTCGCCACCCTGCTCGGCCTGCTGATGATCCCGGTGTTCTTCGTGGTCGTGCGGCGCATGCTGGGCGACAAACTGGATGAACCGTCGAAGGAATTCCTCGGCCGCCAGCGTGATGCGGAATCCGCCCACCGCCCGGATCGTTGATCTGTCGGTGAGTTGCTGAAATGAAAAAAGCCCCGGAGCGATCCGGGGCTTTTTTCTTTGCTGCTTTTGAATCCATGCCAACCAAGGTTGGCATCTACCAAAGCAGCGGCATGCCCGGTAGTCGCCAACCTTGGTTGGCGCTCTCCAGGGCGACGTGTCAGCGCAGCAGCGCGATCACCACGCACACAGCCACGAGAATCAGCGCAGCCCACTGCATCGGCACGAAGAAGAAATGATGGCGCGCGGCCTCACCCTTCTGCCGGGGCACACGGTTCAGCCACAGGCCCAGCAGCATGTTCACTGCCGCACCGATGCCACCGCCCAGCAGCACCTGCTGCAGCGGAATGTTGCCCTTGGGGCCGTCGTGCGGGAAGAAGTACGCCAGCAACAGGATGCCTGCGATCGGCGTCACCAGCGTCATGAAGCCCCAGCCGCGGTAGATCATGCGGTATCTCCAGAAAAACGATCCGCATTACAGCAGCATGGATCCTGGCAGGCCAGAGGCGGGTACGCCACTTGGACACAACGCCATCCACGCGTGGCGTGGATCTACGGCCGCGCCGCCATTGCAGCGGCGCGGCCGTTGGTGATCAACGCAGCCCGGTCTCGTTGCGGGCGATCACCAGGCGCTGGATCTCCGAGGTGCCTTCGTAGATCTCGGTGATCTTGGCATCACGGAAGTAGCGCTCCAGCGGCATTTCCTTGGAATAGCCCATGCCGCCATGGATCTGCACGGCCTGGTGGGTGATCCACATCGCCGCTTCCGAAGCAGTCAGCTTGGCGATGGCCGCCTCGTTGCTGAAGCGCTTGCCCTCGCCCTTCACCCAGGCCGCACGCAGGGTCAGCAGCAGCGCCGCGTCCAGTTTGCACTTCATGTCGGCGATCTTCGCCTGGGTCATCTGGAAGGTACCGATGGCCGCACCGAAGGCCTTGCGGTCCTTCACGTACTCCAGGGTCGCTTCATAGGCGGCACGCGCAATGCCGATCGCCTGCGAGGCGATGCCGATGCGGCCGGCGTCGAGCACGCCCATGGCGATCTTGAAGCCCTCGCCTTCCTGGCCCAGCACGTCTTCCGGCTGCGCCACGTAGTCGTTGAACTCGATCTCGCAGGTGGCCGAGGCACGGATGCCCAGCTTCGGTTCGGTCTTGCCGCGACCGAAACCGGCCTTGTCGGTGTCGATCATGAACGCCGTGATGCCGCGCGCGCCCTTGTCAGGCTCGCTCATCGCGAACAGCACGATGTACTTGGCCACCGGGCCCGAAGTGATCCAGCTCTTCTTGCCGTTGATCACGTAGCTGCCGTCGGCCTGCTTGATCGCACGGCAACGCATCGCGGTGGCGTCCGAACCCGACTGCGGCTCGGTCAGCGCGAAAGCACCGATGGCCTCGCCCTCGGCGATGGCGCGCACGTATTTCTGCTTCTGCGCTTCACTGCCATGGGTCAGGATGCCATTGCAGAACAGCGAATTGTTGACCGACATGATGGTCGAATGCGCAGCATCACCGGCGGCGACCTCCACCATCGCCAGCACGTACGCGATCGGGTCCATGCCTGCGCCACCATACTCGGACGGCACTTCGATGCCCATCAGGCCGTTCTCGCCCAGCAGGCGGATGTTGTCCAGCGGGAACTCGCCCGTACGGTCATGGTGTTCCGCACTCGGGGCGATCTTTTCCTGCGCGATGCGACGCGCCACGTCCTGCAGCATCAACTGCTCTTCGGTAAAGCTGAAATCCACAACACCCTCCCGGGTACATGATGTTATGGGCGCGCAGCGCGCGCCCAGGTGCCCCGATTGTACCGGGGCCGCGCATCGGCGGCTGACTGACTGGGAGCTGCGACTTGACCACAAGGGGGATGGTCGGCGAATATATCTCTATATCGCGATAGGTAGATGTTTATGGACCTGGAAGACTGGTCGACCCGCCTGAAGGTGTTCGCCGACGCTACCCGTGTGCGCCTGCTGGCGCTGCTGGAGCAGGAGGAGCTGACCGTGGCCGAGCTCTCGGCCATCACCCGGCTGGCGCAGCCGCGGGTGTCCACTCATCTGGCGCGCCTGAAGGAAGCCGGCCTGGTGCGCGACCGCCGGGCGGGCGTGTCGGCCTATTACCGCTTCGACGAGGCCCAGCTGGACCCGGCGCAGCGTGCATTGTGGCATGCCCTGAGCAACGGAAGCGACGACCCCTTGCTGCGCCAGGACGCTGAGCGGGTTGCTGCGGTGCTCGCCCACCGCGCTTCCGACCAGAACTGGGCCGACAGCGTGGCCGGTGACATGGAACGCCACTATTCCCCGGGTCGCACCTGGGAAGCGCTGGCGCGCACCGCGCTGCCGTTGCTGGAAACCGGCGACGTGCTGGATATCGCCTCCGGTGATGGTGTGCTGGCCGAACTGGTCGCCCCGCACGCCCGGCGCTACGTCTGTATCGACACCAGCGCACGTGTGGTGGCTGCCGCCAGCGAACGCCTGCGCCGCCTGCCCAATGTGGAAGTGCGCGAGGGTGACATGCATGCCCTGCCCTTCAAGGACCGCAGCTTCGACCTGGTCGTGCTGATGCACGCACTGACCTACGCCAGCAAGCCGGCGCAGGCGGTCACCGAAGCCGCGCGCGTGCTGCGCCCGGGCGGTCGCCTGCTGCTGTGCAGCCTGGCCCGCCACGAGCACAAGGCCGCGGTCGATGCCTATGGCCACGTCAACCTCGGCTTCAGCGACAAGGAACTGAAGAAGTTCGTCGACAAGGCCGGCCTGCAGGTCTCCAACCTGGAAACGGTCACTCGCGAAAAGCGCCCGCCGCATTTCGAAGTGATTTCGCTGATTGCCAACAAGCCCTGAGGTCGACATGCCCGCCCTGCCCTGGCTGCACCCGGAACGTGTGGAATCGCTGCTCGCTGCCCTGCGTGATCGCATCCTGATCATCGACGGCGCGATGGGCACGATGATCCAGCGCCACGGCCTGCAGGAAGACGACTACCGGGGCGAGCGCTTCGCCGGCGGTTACGACCACGCCCATGGCCCCGGCTGCGACCACGGCGGCACACCGGAAGGCCACGACCTGAAGGGCAACAACGATCTGTTGCTGCTGACCCGGCCAGAGGTCATCGCCAGCATCCACACCGCCTACCTGCAAGCGGGCGCGGACCTGGTGGAAACCAACACCTTCAACGCCACCTCGGTCAGCCAGGCCGACTACCACCTCGAACACCTGGTGTACGAGCTGAACAAGGCGGGCGCTGCCGTTGCCCGTGCCTGTTGTGATGCGGTGGCGGCGACCACGCCGGGCAAGCCGCGCTTCGTCATCGGCGTACTCGGCCCGACCAGCCGCACCGCCTCGATCAGCCCCGACGTCAACGATCCGGGCTTCCGCAACACCAGTTTCGATGAGCTGCGCGGCACCTACCGCGAAGCCATCGATGGCCTGATCGATGGTGGTGCCGACACGATCATGGTCGAGACCATCTTCGATACGCTCAATGCCAAGGCCGCGCTGTATGCCATCGAGGAAGCCTTCGATGGACGTGGCGCGCGACTGCCGATCATGATTTCCGGCACCATCACCGATGCCTCCGGGCGCACCCTGTCCGGGCAGACCGCCGAGGCCTTCCAGGCCTCGCTGGCGCATGCACGGCCGTTGTCGATCGGCCTGAACTGCGCGCTCGGCGCCGATGCCATGCGCCCGCATGTGGAAACCCTGTCGCAGGTGTCGGACTGCTACGTCAGCGCCCATCCCAATGCCGGCCTGCCCAATGCGTTCGGTGAGTACGACGAAACACCCGAGGAAATGGCGGCCACCCTGCGCGGCTTTGCCGAAGATGGCCTGCTGAACCTGGTCGGCGGCTGCTGCGGCTCCACCCCGGACCACATCCGCGCGATCGCGCTGGCGATGGCCGGGCTGCCGCCGCGCGCCCTGCCGGCCGCCCAGGTCCAGGCCGCATGAGCAGCACTGCCACCGCCATCCACCTTCCGCCCTGTTGCCGCTGAGCCGCCGCCCGCCATGACACCTGTCCGCCCTACCCGCCTGTCCGGCCTGGAACCGCTGGTCATCACGCCGGACCTGCTGTTCGTCAACGTCGGTGAACGCACCAACGTCACCGGCAGTGCGCAGTTCCGCAAGCTGATCAAGGAGGGCCGTTACGAAGAAGCGGTGGACGTGGCCCGGCAGCAGGTGGCCAGCGGCGCACAGATCCTCGACGTCAACATGGACGAGGGCCTGATCGATTCGGAAGCGGCGATGACCCGCTACCTCAACCTGATCATGTCCGAGCCGGACATCGCCCGGATTCCGGTGATGGTCGATTCCTCCAAATGGAGCGTGATCGAGGCTGGCCTGAAATGCCTGCAGGGCAAGAGCGTGGTCAATTCGATCTCGCTGAAGGAAGGCGAGGACCTGTTCCGCGAGCATGCGCGCAAGGTACTGCGCTATGGCGCCGCCGCGGTGGTGATGGCCTTCGATGAGACCGGGCAGGCCGACACCTGCGCGCGCAAGGTCGAAATCTGCACCCGCGCCTATCGCCTGCTGGTCGATGAAATCGGCTTCCCGCCGCAGGACATCATCTTCGACCCGAACATCTTCGCCGTCGCCACCGGCATTGAAGAGCATGACAACTATGCGGTCGACTTCATCGAAGCCACCCGCATCATCAAGCAGACGCTGCCGCACTGCCATGTGTCCGGCGGCGTGTCGAATGTTTCGTTCTCGTTCCGTGGCAACGAGACCGTGCGCCAGGCGATCCACTCGGTGTTCCTGTACCACGCGATCGCTGCGGGCATGGACATGGGCATCGTCAACGCCGGCGCGATGCCGATCTATGACGAACTGGAACCGGACCTGCGCGAGCGCGTGGAAGACGTGATCCTCAACCGCCGCCGTGATGCCACCGAGCGCCTGCTTGAAATCGCCGAGCGCTACAAGGGCAGCAAGGGCGCGGCGAAGACCGAAGACCTGGCCTGGCGCGAGAAGCCGGTGGACGCACGCTTGGCGCATGCGCTGGTGCATGGCCTGGACGCGTGGGTGGAAGCCGATACCGAAGAAGCCCGGCAGCGCTCCAGCCGTCCACTGGACGTGATCGAAGGCCCGCTGATGGATGGCATGAACGTGGTCGGCGATCTGTTCGGTGCCGGCAAGATGTTCCTGCCGCAGGTGGTGAAGTCCGCACGCGTGATGAAGAAGGCGGTGGCCTACCTGCTGCCCTACATCGAGGCCGAGAAGGCACGCAGCGGCGACACCGCCCGCAGCAATGGCAGGATCATCATGGCCACGGTCAAGGGCGATGTGCACGACATCGGCAAGAACATCGTCGGCGTGGTCCTGGCCTGCAACAACTTCGAGGTGATCGATCTCGGTGTGATGGTACCGGCGCAGAAGATCCTCGATGCCGCGCGCGAGCACCACGCCGACATCATCGGCCTGTCCGGCCTGATCACGCCGTCGCTGGAGGAAATGAGCCATGTCGCCCGTGAGATGCAGCGACAAGGCTTCGATCTGCCACTGATGATCGGCGGCGCGACCACCTCACGTGCGCACACCGCGCTGAAGATCGACCCGCATTACAAAGCGCCGACGGTCTGGGTGAAGGATGCTTCGCGCGCCGTGGGCGTGGCACAGTCGCTGATCTCACGCGAGCTGCGCGATGCGTTCGTCGCTGCCAACGAGGCCGACTACGCCGAGATCCGTACCCGCCATCGCAACCGCGGCGACGCCAAGCGCCTGGTCTCGCTGGAGCATGCACGCGGCCAGAAATTCAAGTGCGACTGGGAGGCGTACACGCCACCCGCACCGAAGCAGCCGGGCCTGCATGTATTCGATGACTACCCGCTGGCCGAGCTGGTGCCCTACATCGATTGGACGCCGTTCTTTCAGGCGTGGGAACTGGCTGGCAAGTACCCGGCGATCCTCACCGACGAGATCGTCGGCACCCAGGCCAGCGAGCTGTACCAGGACGCGCGCGCGATGCTCGACCGCATCGTCAACGAGAAGTGGCTGCAGGCCAAGGCCGTGTTCGGCCTGTGGCCGGCCAACAGCATCGGCGATGACGTGCGTGTGCAGCATCCCGATGGCCAGACCACCCTGCACTTCCTGCGGCAGCAGGTGGACAAGCCGGCCGAACGCCCGGATTTCTGCCTGGCCGATTTCATCGCCCCGGCCGACAGCGGCAAGCAGGATTGGATCGGTGCCTTCGCGGTGACCGCCGGCATCGGCATCGACGCGCACGTGGCCCGTTTCGAGGCCGACCATGACGACTACAACGCGATCCTGCTGAAGGCGCTCGCCGACCGTTTTGCCGAAGCACTGGCCGAACGCCTGCACCAGCGCGTACGCACCGGATTCTGGGGCTACGACCACGCCGAAACACTCGACAACGAAGCGCTGATCGACGAGAAATATCGCGGCATCCGCCCAGCGCCCGGCTACCCCGCCTGCCCCGAACACAGTGAAAAGCGCCGATTGTTCGACCTGCTGGGCGCGGAAACCAACGCCGACATGCAACTGACCGAGAGCTTCGCGATGCTGCCGACCGCGGCGGTGTCGGGCTATTACTTCAGCCACCCGCAGAGCCAGTATTTCGTGGTCGGGCGGCTGGGGCGCGAGCAGGTGGCTGACTACGCACGCCGCAAGGGTGTGGACCGCGCCCAGGCCGAACGCTGGCTGGCGTCCAACCTCGACTACGACCCGGAATGATCCGCTGACAGGGCTGGCTTGGTGCTACCCCTGCCCGCGAAGGCTCCGGAAGGGCCGGGTCACGCCCGGTTTCACGGTTGCAGAAGCACCTGCCGCAGCGACGGCAACAGCATGCGATTGCCGTATGCGCTGAGGTGGTCGCCATCGAAGTACAGCGGCCTGCCCTCCCGCTGCGCCGGGCACTGGTTGGCATCGCACAGCACCGGCAATGGGTCCCACAGCACCGCACCGGGCAGGCCATCGACCACCTGCCGCAGGCTGCCCAGCATGGGCGCACGCAGGGTGTCCATGGCCACGCGGGTGCTGTCCATACCATTTCGGCAGACCTCGTTGCGCGCATTGAAGCGGTCCGAACAGCGATAGGGCGGCGCCGGAAGCACTGGCTTGGGTGCTTCCAGCACGATCCGCACACCGCGCTCGGCCAACGGCTTCCACTGCGTGATCGACTCGGCCACTTCCGTCTCGCGTCCGGCGGTGGCTTCCGGTGTCAGTTCACCGGCCAGCTGCGCCTGCGCATCGAACAATACGAACTGGTCGGACAGGCGCGGGATCCGCAATGACACCAGCACCACCACATCACCGGGCTGCGCCCGCTGCGTGATGTCGGCCAGCACGGCCGCATCGAACGCCGCGCAGCCAGCGCCGGCGCCTCGCCACTTCTGCAGGCTGATCTGCGGGCAGCCGCCACGGCCATACAGCGATACCTGCGTCCCGGTATCCAGAGCCAGTCGCTGCAGCAGTTCGATATAGGCCATGGCGTGCGAATCACCGGCAACGAACACCTGCGCCGGCACGCCTGCAACCACCGGGCGGCTGCATTGGCCGCGGGCGAAGGTGCGTGCACTGCCCCCTTCGAAACGGTGCTTGCCGACGTCCAGCGCGCAGTCCGGGTAGTCGTGGGCCACGCTCTTGCCATTGGGGTACCAATCGGCGGGATGTCGACTCACCGTGCTCAACGAAAGCAGCGGCGCCTGCGCGTACAGCAGCATCTGCATGCCACCTGCAAGCAGCAGCATCACTCCACCGGTGCCTACCCAGCGTGCGGACGTCAGGCGCTGCGCGAGCGGTCCACGGAACGGTCGTTCCACCCAGCGCCAGGACAGCCAGGACAACACCACCACCAGTCCGACAGCGGCGGCCATCTGCGCCGGCGTCTGCAGGCCAACGGTCCAGCGCATCAGCACGAACACCGGCCAATGCCACAGGTACAGCGAATAGGAAAGCAGGCCGATGCGGCGCATCGGCGAACTGGCCAGAAGACGGCCGATCCACGCCTGCGGGTGATGATGGAGGGACCACAGCAGGCCGGCGGTGGCGAAGGCCGGCAGCAGGCCGTCGGGCCACGGCGAGTGGCCGGCGCGCGCTGACCACAGGGCCCATCCCAGCAGCGCCAGCGACAACGTGGCCAGCAGCGAGAACAATGGCGCACTGCGTTTTGCCGGTAGCCCCGTCAACGCAATGTGCGGTTCGCGCACATGCAGCAGCTGGAACAGCAGCACGCCCACGCCCAGCTGCCACAGACGGGTACTGGTGGCATAGAACGCCCACGGCGGCGGCGCCTCGCGCATGCCCAGCGCGGCGGCATGCAACAGCGACGCCACGCTGACCAGCGCAAACAGCCCCAGGCTGATCCGGCGCCCGTGCCGGCCGCGCGCCCAGGCCAGGAACAGCAACGGGAACAGCAGGTAAAACTGCTCTTCCACGCCCAGCGACCAGGTATGGGTATACGGATTGAACTCGGCCCTGGGCGCGAAATAGTCGTTGCCGATGGCCGCCAGCACCCAGTTGCTGAAACCGAAGAAGGCCATCAAACCGGTCTTGTCGCTGGCCTCGCTGAGCCAGGATTCGGGGATGAACAACACGCTTGCCACGGCGGTCAGCAGCAGGCAGGTCAGCAGCGCCGGGGCGATGCGGCGGATGCGGCGCGCATAGAAGCGCAGCATCGACTGCCCCAGCGAAAGCGCCGGCAACCGATGTACGGACGCGCTGACCACGAAACCGGAGATGACGAAGAACACGTCAACGCCGGTAAACCCGCCCGGCAGCCAGGCCGGGTCCAGGTGGAACACGATGACGGCCAGCACGGCGATCGCACGCAGGCCGTCGATGTGCGGCACGTAGCCGCGGCTTGGATCAACGGTCATCCCTACCCTCGCGGCCGCGACGACGCAGGGCCCGCCGCGGCCATCCTGTGCTTACCAGACCAGGTCGTCAGGCACCTGGTACTGCGGGTCGGCGTAGGGATCGTCCTCGGCCGGCGCATTCGGGTCGACCTTCAACGCCACCGAGGCGGCAAACACCGCTTCAGACTGAGCCAGAACCTCGGCCGTCACCAGCAGGTAGCGACCGTTGAGCTGGACCACGCCCAATTCGCCAGCGTTGAGTGCCTTGAGCTGCTCGGCGGTGACGTAGATGCGCTTGATCTTGCCGCCATAGGGGAAGTGGCGCGCGATGTCGGCCGCTTCAGCATTCAGGCCCTTGTCCTTCAGCAGTTCTTCCAGCTTCACCTTGGCCTCGCGGCGCTGGCGTGCTTCTTCCTGCTTCAGGCGCTCGGTCTCGATACGCTCTTCCTTCTCGCGCTGGGCACGGATCGCGTAGGCCTTGGCCAGATCCATTTCCTCGGCGGTACGCGGCTTGCGCGGCCCCTGCCCGTGGCCCTGGCCACGCGGCTGGCCGGGCTTGCCCGGACCACCATTGCCATGCGCCCGCCGCTCGCCGGGCTTGTGTTCGCCCTTGCCTGCGTGCTGCGGCTTTCCATTGCCAGCGCCACCCTTGCCCTGCGGGCGGCCATCACGGCGGGGGCCATCATTCTTGCGCTCGGGCTTGGGCGCGGGCTTGAAGCCCAGGCCCATCAGCTGGTCGCGGAGGGTATCGCTCATAGGATATGGATCAGTAGTGCGGCGGCGGCGGTTCGCTCGCCGGATCAGAAGAATTCAATGCATTGCGGACCTTGCCCAGGTCCTCCAGCAGCACGCGCAGGATGCCGGCATTGCGGCTGCCTTCCATACGCGCGTCTGCCAGTGCATCGCTCAGTTCGGCCAGCGCGTGTTCCTGGAAGGACACGCGCATCTCCAGCTCGACCAGGCGCGCTTCCAGCGCCTGCTCGCGTTCGGTCGGTACTTCAGACATGCAGCGAACGCCCCCGGCCTATGCCGTAATACGCAAGGCCAGCGGCCTCGACGTCGGCCGGCTCATACAGATTGCGGCCATCGAACACCACCGCATCCTTCAGCCGCTCACGCAGCATCTGGAAATCGGGGCTGCGGAACTGCTTCCACTCGGTCACCACGACCAGCGCATCGGCACCCTGCAGCGCGTCCTCGGCGCTGTCACAGAACACCAGATCGTCGCGCTCGCCGAAGATCCGCTGCGATTCATGCATCGCCTCCGGATCGTACGCGCGCACGGTCGCACCGCCTTCCCACAACTGGGCCAGCAGGCGGCGGCTGGAGGCCTCGCGCATGTCATCGGTGTTCGGCTTGAACGCCAGGCCCCACACGGCAAACGTCCTGCCGCGCACGCCTTCGTCTTCGCCCTTGTCGTAGTGGCGCTGGATCAGGGCGAACAGGTGCCCCTTCTGCGACTCATTGACTGCCTCCACCGCGTTCAGCAGCTTCGGCTCAAGGCCGGCCTGCTGCGCGGTGCGGGCCAGTGCCTGCACATCCTTGGGGAAACACGAACCGCCGTAACCAGCACCCGGATAGATGAAGTGCCAGCCGATGCGCGGGTCCGAACCGATGCCCTGGCGGACCTGCTCGACGTCGGCGCCGACGCGCTCGGCAATGTTGGCGATCTCGTTCATGAACGAAATCTTGGTGGCCAGCATTGCATTGGCGGCGTACTTGGTCAGCTCGGCCGAACGCACGTCCATCTCCACCACACGATCGTGGTTGCGATTGAACGGTGCGTACAGGCGCCGCATCACGGCGACCGACTCGGCATTGGTGGCACCGATGATGATGCGGTCAGGCCGCATGCAGTCGGCAACGGCGTCGCCTTCCTTCAGGAATTCAGGGTTGGACACGACATCGAAGGCGATATCCGCGCCACGTGCGGCCAGTTCCTCGGCGATGGCCGCACGCACCTTGTCGGCGGTGCCTACCGGCACCGTCGACTTGTTGACCACCACGGTCGGCACCGAGATGTACCGGCCGATGGTGCGGGCCACGGCCAGCACGTACTGCAGGTCCGCGCTGCCATCCTCGTCCGGCGGCGTGCCCACGGCGATGAACACCACCTGGCCGTGGCCGATGGCGGTCGCCGCGTCGGTGGTGAACACCAGCCGCGACGCGCCGTGGTTGGCCTTCACCATCGGCTCCAGGCCGGGCTCGTAGATCGGGATGATGCCCCGGTTGAGGCCATCCACCTTGGCCTGGTCGATATCGACACAGACCACCTGGTGGCCGACGTCGGCCAGGCAGGTGCCGGTCACCAGGCCTACATAACCGGTACCAAAAATCGCAACGCGCATATCCGTGCTGACTCCGTGGTGGCTTACGGCAGAACGCCCAGCAACTCGACGTCGAAGGTCAGGGTGGCGTTCGGACCGATCGGACCACCCGGGGTGCCGTTCTCGCCGTACGCCAGTTCACCCGGGATCCAGAAGCGGTACTTCGAACCGACCGGCATCAACGCCACGCCCTCGGTCCAGCCCTTGATGACCTGGTCCAGACCGAATTCGGCCGGACCACGGCCTGCGGAACTGTCGAACACGGTGCCGTTGAGCAGCTTGCCTTCGTAGTTCACGCGCACCTTGCTGGACGGCAACGGACGCTCGCCGCTGCCCGGGCGGATCACCTGGTACTGCAGGCCCGACGGGGTGGTCACCACGCCCGGCTGGGTCTTGTTCTTGGCCAGGAATGCATTGCCTTCCTGACGGTTGGTCTGCGCAGCCTGTGCGGCCTTGGCCTGCATCTCGGCCTGCTTGGTGCCCATGAACGCCTGGATGGTGGCAGTGGCGTCAGCTTCGGTCATCTTCGGCTGGCCCTTGCTCAGGCCAGTGTTGATCGCGTCAAACAGCGAGGCGGTATCGATATCGTCCTTCAGCTGTGCCAGCGACGGACCCACCGAATAGGCGCCGATCATCTGCGCGACCTTTACCCGGTCGACCTTCGCCGGCTGCGAGCCCGGCGCGACGCCCGGCACCTGCTGGCCGCTGCGGGCCATTACGACCTGGCGCAGGGCGGCATCGGTGGCCTTGGCCTGTTCCTGGGTGATCTGCGGCTGCAGGCCTTCGAAGGAACGTTCCACGGCAGTGCGCAGCGCGGCCGCATCGATTTCATCGGCGATCGGCGCGAACGACTTGGCCACGTCCAGACCAATGGCGTAGCCGAGCTTCTGCTTGGGGGAATTCAAGGGTGCGGTCTCCTTGGCGGCCGAGGGAGCGGCCGGTTGTTGCGACAGGGCGACACCGGAGGTGCCCATCGCCAGAATCAGAACCGACGCCGCGGCGCCGCGCATTCCCATTTTCATTCGCTGCATTCCTGGAAGTGACTGGACGCCGACGTCGGCGCGAAAACACGTATTGTCGCACGCATGCCGTCGATGTCGAGGCATCCGTGCCGTCATTCAATGTGCAGCCGGAGCCGCAAGTGCCTTGTCGATGGCCGCTATCAACTGCGGATCATCCGGCGTGATCTTGCTGGCGAACTGGGCAATGACCCGGCCATCGCGGCCGACCAGATACTTGTGGAAGTTCCAGGCGGGCGCCACGCCGGTAGCGGCGGTCAAGCGCTGGTAAAGCGGCGTGGCCTGCGCGCCGGTCACGTGCACCTTTTCGAACATCGGGAACTTCACGCCATAAGTAAGCGTGCAGAAATCCTGGATCTGCTTTTCGTCACCGGGCTCCTGCCCCTTGAAATCGTTGGACGGGAAGCCGAGCACGGCAAACCCCTTGCCGGCGTACTGCTTCTGCAGCGCTTCCAGGCCTTCGTACTGCGGGGTATAGCCGCACTTGCTGGCGGTATTGACCACCAGCAGCACCTGGCCGTGGTAGCGCTGCTGCAGATTGACCTGCTGCTTGCCCGCCAGCGGCCGATACGACAGATCCAGCAGATCAGCGGCAAACGCGCCGGCCGACGTGGCCAGGCCAGTGGCCAGCAGGGTCAACAGGGACAGGCCGCGAAGGCGGCGCGAGGAGGCAGTCGACAAAGGCATGGGAGACGTTCCGCAGTAGCCGTTCCAAGGGTCCGGCCGTGACCGGCCGGGAATCGGCCGAACTATAGCATCGGGGTCTGCAAGCCCATGCAGCACACACGCTGCCGGGCTTTGCGCGACTTGGCGGAAGGCTCCCGGGGGCCGTATCACCGCCCCGTTGATGACATAGCATGGACATGGCTGAATGGGAGGCTGGCCGAAAACAGTCCGCCGCAACTTCGTTTTTCAATAAAAATCAACTAGTTGAACGAATATTTCGGCACCATGACCACCCCTGCCATCAGTTGGGTAGGGGCAGGACTTGCACACAGGCGTGCCGGTGTTATAGTTGCATACAACACCAGTCACCTGAGACAGGGGGAACCATGAACACCCGGATGCGTCGCAGCCTCACCGCCCCCGCGGTCACCGCGGTATCGACCCTGTTCGTCCTGGTCTGGCTGGCCATGCCGGCACCACCGGCCGCCTCCTCCCCCGCCCTTTCCGAAGACAGTACGCAGGACGCAGCAGCAACCACGGCAGGGAATGCCGCTCCCTCCCCCTCCCCCCCGCGTCGGCTGCACAGCTCCCTGTCCATGCCGTATTTCTCGTTCGCACAGCCGCTGACCCCACGGAGCTGAATATGAGCGACATCCAGTGGAGCGACGGCGCTCCCATCTACCGCCAGCTGAAGGAACGCGTGATCGCCATGATGCTTGACGGAATCCTCAAGCCGGGCGATGCCCTTCCTTCGGTGCGCCAGGTGGCCGCCGATTACCAGCTCAACCCCATCACCGTTTCGCGCGCCTACCAGGAGCTGGCCGATGAAGGCCTGGTCGAGAAGCGCCGCGGGCTGGGCATGTTCATGACCGAACAGGCGGCCACGCAGCTGCGCAGCAGCGAGCGCGAACGCTTCCTCAATGAAGAATGGCCGGCCGTACTGGAACGGATCCAGCGACTGGGCCTGAGTCTCGACGAATTGTTGCCCCAGGGGAAATTCTGATGAATGCCAGTCCCACTACCGCTGTGCCAAGCGACGCTGTCATTACCGCCCGTGGCCTTCGCAAGGCCTACAAGAACACGCTCGCGCTCGACAATGCCAGTTTCTCCATACCGGCAGGCCGGATCATCGGCCTGATCGGCCCCAATGGTGCCGGCAAGACCACCGCGCTGAAGGCGGTGCTCGGGCTGACCTCGGTGGAAGGCGAGCTGAGCGTGCTCGGCCGTGACCCGCGTGCGCACCGCGACGATCTGATGAACGACATCTGCTTCATCGCCGATGTCGCCGTGCTGCCGCGCTGGCTGAAGGTGCGTGAGGCGATCGACTTCGTCGCCGGCGTGCACCCGCGCTTCGACCGTGCCCGTTGCGAACGCTTCCTGGCCAACACCAAGCTGCAGCCCAAGCAGCGCGTGCGTGAATTGTCCAAGGGCATGATCGTGCAGCTGCACCTGGCCCTGGTGATGGCCATCGACGCCAAGGTGCTGGTGCTGGACGAACCCACGCTCGGCCTGGACATCCTGTACCGCAAGGAGTTCTACCAGCGCCTGCTGGAAGACTACTTCGACGAGCAGAAGACCATCATCGTCACCACCCACCAGGTGGAAGAGATCGAGCACATCCTCACCGACGTGATGTTCATACGCGACGGCCGCATCGTGCTCAATGCGGAAATGGACGAGGTCGGCGAGCGCTATACCGAGCTGCTGGTCGGCGCCGATCAGCTTGAAACCGCCCGCGCACTGAAACCCATCGACGAGCGCAGCCAGGCCTTCGGCAAGACCGTCCTGCTGTTCGACGGGGTGCCACGCAGCCAGCTGGCCAGCCTGGGTGAAACCCGCAACGCCGGCCTTGCCGATCTGTTCGTCGCTGTCATGAAGGGGACCTACGCATGAATGCCGTCAACCATCCTGTCAGTCCCGCAGGCACCCTGCGCTGGCTGCTCAAGCGCGAATACTGGGAAAACCGCGGTGGTTTCCTGTACGCCCCGGTGATCGCCGGCATCGTCTCGCTGCTGATGAGCAGCATCGGCATCGGCCTGGGCCTTTTCGCCCTGCATCGTGCCGCGCGCGACGGTGGCCTGCACATCGACGGCGAGGACGTGAACATCAACGGCCTGGATCTGGGCCTGCTGACCCGCCAGATCAGCGCCAAGGACATGGCTGACCTGGGCAACGGCCTGGACCTGACCCTCATCCTCAGCTCGACCTGGCCATTCCTGGTGCTGGCCTTCGTGGTGTTCTTCTACTGCCTGGGTGCGCTGTACGACGATCGCCGCGACCGCAGCATCCTGTTCTGGAAGTCGCTGCCGCTGTCCGATACCCAGACCGTACTGTCCAAGGTGCTCAGCGCACTGATCGTGGCCCCGCTGGTCGCCACCCTGGCTGCCATCGTCACCATGTTCGGCTTCCTGCTGATCATCAGCCTGGTCGCGTTGACCCATGGCGGCAGCCCCACCACCCTGATCTGGGGGCCGGCCAGCCCGCTGACCCTGGGCGCCGGCCTGCTCGCCGCCATCCCCGTCTATGCGTTGTGGGCGCTGCCCACCGCCGGCTGGCTGCTGCTCTGCTCGGCCTGGGCCAAGAGCAAGCCGTTCCTGTGGGCGGTGATGCTGCCCCTGTTCGCCGGCATCATCGTCAGCACCACCAAGTTGATGCATGTATTCGACATGAGCACCGGCTGGTTCTGGCAGCACATCGTCGGCCGCCTGCTGCTGGGCACCGTTCCCGGCGTGGACCTGCTGTACCGCCTGGGCGCCAGCGACGAACACAAGAGCCTGGATTCGATCGTCTCGCTGATGAACCCTGCCCAGCAGCTGAAGTCGCTGGCAATGCCCGACCTGTGGATCGGCGCGGCCTTCGGCGTGGTCTTCATCTTCATCGCCATCCGCCTGCGCAAGCGCGCTGGCGAAATCTGATCTTCAACCTGGAGGCACCACCCATGCGTTCCTTGATTGCCTGTAGTGCGCTGTTGCTGTTGCCCCTGTCGGCGCTGGCCGCCGATGCACCGAACTGCAAGTACTCCGCGCCGCGCGCGTTGAAGATCGACACGGCCGGCGCCAAGGCGGTGGTGTTCGAGATCAACCAGCATGACCTGAAGGTGGTCGCCAGCGCGGGTGGCGGCCAGCTCGACGGCCGCGCGTGCGCGTCCAACAAGGACTGGCTGGACCAGCTGGTGCTGGACCAGCGGCGCGTGGGCGACAAGCTGGTGGTGAGCCTGCGCCGCGACAGCCGCGATGCACTGTCGATGGGCAACAGCTACGCCTGGCTGGACATCCGTGGCAGCGTGCCGGACAACCTGCCGCTGCAGTTCAAGATCGGCTCCGGTGATGGCAGCATCGAGAACGCGCAGTCGCTGAGCATGGACGTGGGCTCCGGTGATGGCATCGCCCGCGGTACCCGTGGCAGCGTGCATGCCGCCGTGGGTTCGGGCGACCTGGACGTCGATGGCGCCGCATCGTTCAACCTGCTCTCGCTCGGTTCGGGCGACGTCAACGCCCGCAACATCGGCGGTGATGCCAGCGTCGGCACCGTCGGCTCCGGTGACCTGAAGGTGACCGACGTGCGTGGCAACGCGCGACTGGATACCGTCGGCTCAGGCGACATCGGCTTCAAGCAGGTGCAGGGCAACGTCGAGATCGGCGTAGTCGGCTCCGGCAATGTCGAGATCGAGCAGGTCGGCGGCAATGTCCGTGTGCGCAGCCACGGCTCGGGCGACATCGATGTCGATGGCGTGCGCGGCAACCTCACCGTCGAGCACAGCGGCAGCGGCGACGTCCAGCATCGCAGCGTGACCGGCACCGTCACCCTGCCCCGCGGCAAGTAACGCCCAACCATCCGACGATTCGAGGGGAATGCCATGAACCTGCTGCGCCTGCTGCCTGCTGCCCTGCTGTGCCTGCCGCTGATCGCCTGTGGCGGCACCTCCAGCCCCGACAAGACCGCCGGCAAGGCGGTGGCCGAGACCGCCGGTGGCGTCGGCCAGACCGTCAAGGAAGCGATGGACGACGCCCGCAAGGAAATCGCCGAGGGCAACATCAAGATCTCCGCTGACAACCAGCCGCGCGCGGAGATCACCCCGCAGGGACAGCTGTTGATCGGCGGCAAGCAGGTGACGCTGGACGATGGCCAGCGCCGCCAGCTGCTCGATTACCGCGGCCACGTGGTGGCGGTGGCGATGGACGGCATGGACGTGGGCCTGGCGGGCGCCAAGCTCGGCGCCAACGCTGCCGGGGAAGCACTGAAGGGCATCTTCAGCGGCGACAGCGAAGGCATCGAAAAGCGGATCAACGCCGAGGCCGCCAAGATCGAAGCGCAGGCCAAGCGCATCTGCGACCGCATGCCGGCCCTGCTGGCCAGCCAGCAGGCGCTGGCGGCCTCGCTGCCGGCGTTCAAGCCCTACGCCACGATGGACCAGAGCGATGTGGACGACTGCGGCAAGGACACCGTCGTCAACCGCTGACCCTGTGACACATCAGCGCACCCGGCCGGCGGCGCACCTGCGTTGCCGGCCGCTGCGCCCCGGCAGGCTTACAATGGCGGCCCCGGATGCACTTCATTGAACCGCCATGAAAAAGCTGTTTCTGCTGCTGGCCGCCCTGCTCTGCCTGGGCCTGGTCGGCTGTGACCAGGACTACCGCAACCACCGCGCCGAGCGCGGCAAACCGAAGATCTCGGTCAGCGAGAGCATCGTGACCGTGCGCCGCCAGCCGGCGCCGAACATCATCATCCTGCCGGACGGGCAGATGAAGATCGACGAGATCCTGATCCCGCTCAACGCCGAGCAGAAGCAGATGCTGCAGACGATGTTCGGCAAGCTGCAGGTGCTGCGCCAGAACACACTGGTGGCCGCCCCGGCCGATCCCAACATGCAGCCGGTGAAGATCGTGCCGCCGGAAGGCATGCAGGTGATTCCGTCGGACCTGGTGCAGACCATTCCCGAGTTCAAGGATTACACCGAGACCTTCGGCAACATCGTCGCCGACCGTCGCTGAAACGAGAACGCCGCCCTCCCGGGCGGCGTTTCCGTTTGTAGAGGCGAGCATAGGCTCGGCTCTACAGAGTGCAGATTGCAGATCAGCCGCCGGCACCACCGCCGCCGGCCTGGATGCCACCGGCGGTCAGCGCGGTCGGGTCCAGCAGCCGGCGGAGTTCGGCTTCGGCCAGGCCGCTGTCTTCCAGCGCCACGTCCAGCACCGGGCGCTGCTCCTTGTAGGCGCGCTTGGCGATCGCAGCGGCCTTCTCGTAGCCGATGATCGGGTTCAGCGCCGTCACCAGGATCGGATTGCGCGCCAGCGCCTCGGCCACGCGGTCCTCGCGCACCTTCAGTCCGGCAATGGCGCTGTCGGCCAGCAGGGTCGACACATTGGCCAGCAGGCCGATGCCATCGAGCAGGTTCACCGCGATCAGCGGCAGCGTCACATTGAGCTGGAAATTGCCGGTCTGGCCGGCCACGGTGATCGCCGTGTGGTGGCCGATCACCTGCGCGCAGGCCATCACCGTCGCCTCCGGAATCACCGGATTGACCTTGCCCGGCATGATCGAGGACCCCGGCTGCAGCGCCGGCAGTTCGATCTCGCCCAGGCCCGCCAGCGGACCGGCATTCATCCAGCGCAGGTCGTTGGCGATCTTGATCAGGGCCACCGCCAGCGCATTGAGCTGGCCCGACAGTTCCACCGCATCATCCTGCGCGGCCAGGCCTTCGAACTTGTTCTCGGCACTGTCGAACTTGAAGCCGGTCTGCTGCTTCAGCGCCTTGGCCACCTGCGCACCAAAGCGCGGGTCGGCATTGATGCCGGTGCCGATGGCGGTACCGCCCAGCGGCAGGCGGCGCACGCGCTTCAGGCTGTCTTCGATGCGCTCCTGTGCCGAGGCCAGCTGCGCCGACCACGCACCAAATTCCTGTTCGAAGGTCAGCGGCATCGCGTCCATCAGGTGGGTGCGGCCGGTCTTGACCACCTTGCGCAGGCTGCGGCCCTTCTTGTCCAGCGTCCTGCGCAGGTGCACCAGCGCTGGCAGCAGCTGCTCATGGGTGGCCAGCACGGCCGACACGCGCAGCGCCGTCGGAATCACGTCGTTCGAGCTCTGCCCCTGGTTGACGTGATCGTTCGGGTGCACGGTGGTCTTGCCTGCCTTGCCGGCACGGTTGGCCAGCGTGGCGATGACCTCGTTGGCATTCATGTTCGAGGAAGTGCCCGAGCCGGTCTGGTAGACATCGATCGGGAACTGCGCATCCCACGTACCGTCTGCCACTTCGGCGGCGGCGGACTGGATGGCCTTGGCCACGGTCTTGGGCAAGTGGCCCAGCTCGGCGTTGACGCCGGCGGCGGCTCCCTTGACCAGGCCCAGTGCACGGATGAAGCCGCGCGGCATGCGCTGGCCCGACACCGGGAAATTCTGTACAGCGCGCTGGGTCTGCGCGCCCCACAGGGCGTCGGCAGGCACCTGCAGTTCGCCCATGCTGTCGTGCTCGATCCGGAAACCCTTGGGGGCGCTCTTGCTTGCAGCTTTGCTCATTGCATCGACTCCGCACTACTTCGGTTGGGGAAAGGGAAGCGGCGGCTGGCAGGGTGTCGCTTCCCGGGCTGGCGGCTGCGACAACGATACTCCCTTGTCCGCAGCGTGGGATGGCGAGGACGGGCCAGATCGTTTCATCCGAAGGGCCGATTGTGTTGTAGAGCCGAGCCCACGCTCGGCTGCATCTGCGGTCTGGCGCCTGAGGAGCAGCCGAGCGTAGGCGCGGCTCTACAGGGCGCTCCCGCCCGGCACGTCGTAGAATATGGCCCCCGCCGCTCGTCCCAGCCCTGCCGACATGTCCGAATCCGCCCTGCTCGCCCTGTCCCCGCTCGATGGCCGCTATGCCGGCAAGGTCGACGCCCTGCGCCCGATCTTCTCCGAGTACGGCCTGATCAAGGCCCGCGTCACGGTCGAAGTGGAGTGGCTGCTGGCCCTGGCCGCCGAGCCGGGCATCGTCGAGCTGGCCGCGTTCTCTGACACCGCTATCGCCCGCCTGCGTGCGCTGGCCAGCGGCTTCAGCCCGGCCCAGGCCGCGCGCGTGAAGGAAATCGAGCGCACCACCAACCATGACGTCAAGGCGGTGGAGTACTTCATCAAGGAACAGCTGAAGGACGATGCCGAGCTGGCCCCGGCGCTGGAATTCGTGCATTTCGCCTGCACTAGCGAAGACATCAACAACCTCAGCTACGGCCTGATGCTGGAACAGGCCCGTCGCGACGTGCTGCTGCCGACCCTGGACGGCGTCGCCGACGCACTGCGCACGCTGGCCCACGCCCAGGCGGGCCAGCCGATGCTGTCGCGCACCCACGGCCAGACCGCCTCGCCGACCACCCTCGGCAAGGAGCTGGCCAACGTGGTCGCCCGCCTGGAGCGCCAGCGCCGGCAGATCGCCGCGGTCGAACTGACCGGCAAGATCAACGGCGCGGTCGGCAACTACAACGCCCACATCGCCAGCTACCCGGACGTGGACTGGCCGGCCTTCGCCGAGCGCTTCGTCACCGGCCTGGGCCTGGTGTTCAACCCGTACACCACGCAGATCGAGCCGCACGACAACATCGCCGAGATCGGCGATGCCGCCCGCCGCGCCAACATCATCCTGATCGACCTGGCCCGCGACATCTGGGGCTACGTCTCGCTGGGCTACTTCAAGCAGCGCCTGAAGGAAGGCGAAGTCGGTTCGTCGACGATGCCGCACAAGGTCAACCCGATCGATTTCGAGAACGCCGAAGGCAACTTCGGCATCGCCAACGCGCTGTTCGAGCATTTCAGCGCAAAGCTGCCGATCAGCCGCTGGCAGCGTGACCTGACCGACTCCACCGTGCTGCGCGCGCTGGGCACCGCGTTCGGTCACAGCCAGGTGGCGCTGGATTCGCTGGCCAAGGGCCTGGGCAAGCTGGAAGTGAACCCGCAGCGCCTGGATGCCGATCTGGATGCGGCCTGGGAAGTGCTGGCCGAGGCCGTGCAGACGGTGATGCGCCGCCATGGCCTGCCGAACCCGTACGAGCAGCTGAAGGCCCTGACCCGCGGCCAGGGCATCACGGCCGAGTCGATGCGTGCGTTCGTGCAGGGGCTGGAACTGCCGGCGGATGCGAAGCAGCGTCTGCTGGAGATGACCCCGGGCAGCTACACGGGTCTGGCGGAGTCGCTGGCGAAGAAGATTTAAGGGGTTTCCTTGCGGCGGCGGCCGCGGGCGCTGCCTGCGGCAGGCAACGGCAACTGCAACTGCAACTGCAACTGCAACGTCAAAGGCGGCTCTGGGTTTTTGCCGTGCTTGGCGGGGCGGGTTGGGTTCGCGGGGGACGCCGTGAACCCGTCCCTGAAGTGACCCCCGGGAGTTGGACGCCAGATCCAACCCCGAGGGATACATGAACAGGTACGAAGCTCGATTCAAACTGCAGGTCGCCAAAGAGGCCTGCAAGACCTCCACGTCG